>WFPU01000083.1 GCA_015487435.1 Sulfurimonas sp. | reverse complement strand
TTTTTTGATTTAATCATCATCGATGAGTGTCATCGCGGGAGTGCAAACGATGAGAGCTCTTGGCGTGAGATACTTACCCACTTTTCACCTGCTGTGCATTTAGGACTCACAGCTACACCAAAAAGAGATGATAACGGAGATACTTACAAATACTTTGGTGACCCAATCTATGAATACTCTCTCAAAGACGGCATCAATGATGGATTTTTAACACCGTATAAAGTCAAAAGAATCCAAACTAACATAGATGAGTACAGATTTGATCCGAATGACATCATCACCGGTGAGTTAGAGAAGCAAATAGTAGAACTTGAACAGTTTGAAAAGCAGGTAGTTATTCCTAAACGAACAGAGCTGATAGCAAAAACAATTTTGCAAAATATGAACCCGATGGATAAAACTATCATCTTCTGTGTCAATCAAAAACATGCACTCGATATGAAAACAGCCATAGATAAATATAAGTCGGTAAAAGACAATAACTACTGCGTGAGGGTTACTTCTGATGAGGGTGAAATCGGTCGTGAGTTTTTAGAGATGTTTCAAAATAATGACAGGGATATTCCTGCCATTTTAACATCATCAAAAATGCTGACAACCGGGGTGGATGCCAAAAATGTCAGAAATGTAGTGCTAACAGCACCCATTAAATCTATGACGGAATTTAAGCAGATCATAGGACGCGGCACGAGAGTTTTTGAAGGTAAAGATTTTTTTACTATTATGGATTTTGTGGGAGCTACAAACTTATTTTATGACCCTGCTTGGGATGGTGAAACTGAAGTACCACACAAGTTACCTAAAAAAGAGAAAAATCAAGATAATTTAAACTCACAAAGTGAAGAGAACTCATCAAATGAGAAACCAAAAAGCAAGAAAGTAACTATAGAGATCAAAGGAAAAAAACTTAAAGTCATCAACATAGAGACAACCTATGTAGGTATGGACGGCATACCTTTAAAAACAGAAGATTACCTAGAACTGCTCATAGGAGTGCTTGGGAAGTTTTACAATGATGAAGAGGGGCTGCGTGAGATCTGGAGTAACCCTAAAAACAGAAAAGAGTTGCTAAACAAGCTCAAAGAGATGAATATAGATGAGTCACAGCTCAATGATTTAAAGCTCATATTTGAAGCGGACAATAGTGACATATATGATATATTGGCACATATCTCATTTAATCTTGACATAAAAACAAGAAGTGAAAGAGTATTTGCCGTTGAACACTCAGAGTTTATAGAAAAACATCACAATGAAAAAGCAAAAGAGTTCATAGAATTTATACTAGAGCGCTACAAAAAAGACGGTGTAAAAGAGCTCGATGAAGATAAGCTTGGCAAGTTAGTTGATTTAAGCGGACTTGGAACGGTAAGAGAAGTGGCAAATAACTTTGGTGGGATTCCTGAGATGCGGGATGAATATTTTCTTTTACAGAGGGAGATTTATAGATGAGTAGTAGAAGTGCAGAAGCATCAATAAAAGGTTACAATTATCAATTCTTACATACGATAAAAGATATTCTTGAAAATGAAGTAGATACATATGAAAATATTGTTGAAGGAATTGAAGATTTAGATATAGTCAAAGAAAATAGTTCAGACCTTATTCAGTATAAATATCATGAAGAACAATCGTATCAAAACTCAAAAGTTGCAAAACCTATTGCATTAATGTTTAAACATTTTTTAGAAAATCAAAGTTCTAATATAAACTACAAGTTATATATTTATTTGAATACAACAAAGTTGCCTACTATAACAACTAATATTATTACTGATATATTAAAGATAAAGGAAGCTAGAAAAATACTTTCAAGTGTAGATACTGAATTAACAGTTGAGGCTATCGATGGTAAAAGTAATGAAATTAGTACATTTATTGCTAGATTTACTTGGGTATTAACACAAAAATATAGTGAATTAGAAAATGATATTATTTCATCATTTGAGAGTATCGCTAGACTAAATAGTGAAGAAGCAAAAATAGTATATTTTTCAAATGCAATTAAAATTATCAATGATCTAGCGATACAATCAGATGAAAATAATCGTAAAATTACTAAAAGAGATTTATTATCCAAATTAAACTCGTGTAAAAATATTTTATACTCTTCTTATATAATAAGAGAAAAAAGTTTTACAGATTTAAAAAAGATAGTTAAAAAAAGAAAAAGCGCTTTAAATATTAAGAAAAATTCATCTACTCATGTCATTCATATTAACAATACTAATCGTGAAAATATTAGTAGTTTAATTATTAATTTAGTAAAAAAGTTTTGTTTTAAAGACAATAAATCAGACTTAAACCCCTTAGTATTTATTATTTC
Organism: Sulfurimonas sp.; assembly: GCA_015487435.1. Classification (GTDB taxonomy): domain Bacteria; phylum Campylobacterota; class Campylobacteria; order Campylobacterales; family Sulfurimonadaceae; genus Sulfurimonas. The sequence continues at coordinate 4,141 of WFPU01000083.1, read as the reverse complement.
AAGTACAAAGATAGAGTATAAAAATTTAAAAAAATCACTTTATGAATATATTGACCAAAATTTAATCCTTGTAAATGATGGTACAGAGGACTACAACTTTAATATAAATCTTTTTAATGCAAAACCACTTATTGCAAAAAATAGAGCTGGTAATAAAATCAATCACACTAGTTTTAATTTGAAACTCCTTCATGAGGAAGTTTATAAAGATAATTTATCAAATATAAATTTTTCAAACCCAAGTTTATTTGTAATAGACAGTAAGGAATCAAATTTATCCACTTTGACAGAAAAACAATTTTATTTAAATGGTTTAGATAATAATCAAATATTAGAACTTATAGGAGAGTAATATGCCAACAAAAGAAGATAAATCAAATCAATTGCGAGTAATTAGTTTTGAGCCACATTTAGTTCAAATAGAAATAATAGATTTTGAAAAATGGAAAGAAGAAAATTCAGATAGTAATATTAAAATTGGTTCATTTTTAAAAATTGAAGATGGTAATGATAAAAATATTTTAGTTTTAGTAAAAAGTTTTAAAATGAAACAAAAACATGATGATGAAGATACTGTTTCTGAACAAAATGATTTTATGGGTTCTTTTATTATAAATACCCAACCAATCGGGCAACTTGAAAATGATGGGAATAGTGTTAAGTTTATAAAGGGTATTAAAAATATTAGTATTCCTCCTAGTGGTGTTTCATTAGCTACTGATAAAGAAATCACAAATATATTTTCTGTTGAAGAATCTTCAAGACTTATTTTTGCTGAACATTTAATAAATCCCTATATTAAAATAGAAATAGATGGTGATAAATTCTTTTCAAAACATATAGCTGTTGTTGGTTCAACTGGTTCTGGTAAATCATGTACTGTTGCTAAAATTATTCAAGAAGCTAAAAAAATAAAAAATTCATCAATCAATAACTCTCATATTTTAATTTTTGATATACATGGAGAATATAAAAAAGCATTCCCTGAATCAAACTATCTTTCAATAGAGGATGATTCATTAAAATTACCATATTGGCTTATGAATGCTGAAGAACTAGAAGATATGTTTATTGAAAGTAATGAAAGCAACTCACATAATCAAGTATCTCAATTTAAATATGCTGTAATTGAAAATAAAAGAAAGCACAATCCAAATATACAAATAACTTACGATAGTCCAGTTTACTTTAGCATAGAACAAGTTATAAATTACATACATAATCGAAATATAGAAACTGTAAAAGTTGATAAAACTCCCGCAACAGATAATAGTGATCTATTTGAAGAAAAAAGAATTTTTGAGGCTACAAACAGTAAAAGGGATGAAACAAAAATATCATCTGGTTCATTTAATGGAGAATTTAATAGGTTTTTATCAAGATTAGAAACAAAAATGAATGATGAGAGATTAAACTTTTTACTGCACACAAAAAAAAGTGAAAGTGAAATATATCAAACTAATGACTTACAACTTTTAGTAGAACAACTTTTAGGCTATGTTAGTGGTAATAATAAAAATATAACCATAATAGATTTAAGTTCATTACCATTTGAAGTTATTTCCATAGTTGTATCAATAGTGTCAAGAATTGTATTTGATTTTTCATATTATTCTACAAAGATGAGTGCAGATGATAAAACTAATGAAACACCTTTTATGTTAGTTTATGAGGAAGCACATAAATATATACCTAAAAATGCAGAAGTAAGATATAAAAATACTAGACTAGCTGTTGAAAGAATAGCTAAAGAAGGAAGAAAATATGGAGTATCAGCTATGATTGTAAGTCAAAGACCATCTGAAATTTCAAGTACAGTATTTTCTCAATGTAATAACTTTGTTGTAATGAGATTAAATAATCCTGATGATCAAAATTATGTAAAAAAACTATTACCTGAAGCAGTAGTAAGTTATGGAGATGCCTTAGCTTCATTAGAAAAGAGAGAAGCACTTGTTGTCGGTGATGCCATTGCAACTCCAACTATTGCAAAAATTATGGATACAAATCCTACACCTAAATCTGATGACATTAATTTTTATCAAGAATGGAAAGAGGATTGGAGAAATGTTACATTTGATAGCATATTAAAATCCATAAATAAAGAAAAAGAGGCTGATTAATTTGAAATTAAAATCCAAAGAATTACAGACATATTTTGTAGAGATAATGGTATAAGTTATACGATGATGCATACTGAACAGAAAATAGGAAAGTGCAATCCATGAAACAATACACACTCCAAACACTCCCACTTCCCATAGAGGTAGAAACTCCAACAACCCTAAAAAAAGCTATCTCAGCTAATCGTGCTTTAGCAAAACTCAATGGGGTGGCGAAGATTATTCCAAATAGTGCTATTTTGATAAACTCTTTGGTTTTGCAAGAGGCGAAGGATAGTTCTGCGATTGAAAATATCATTACTACACATGATGAACTTTTTCGGGCTGGGCTTGATGTGTCAGATATTACAAATGAAGCTAAAGAGGTTCAGAATTATCGTCAGGCACTTTTAAAAGGGTATGAACTTGTAACATCAAATAAGCTACTTCTTAAAAAGTACATTATAGAGATACAGCAAGAGTTGGAGCAAAATGATGCGGGGGTTCGCAGACAAAGTGGCACAGTTTTAAAAAATGCTGCAACAGGTGAAGTGGTATTTACTCCTCCACAAGATTATGAAACGATTCAAGAGCTTTTAGATAATCTGGAAAGCTACATAAATGAAGAAAATGAGATAGATCCGCTTATAAATATGGCTATAATTCATTATCAGTTTGAATCTATTCACCCTTTTTACGATGGAAATGGTCGAACAGGTAGGATTATCAATATTTTGTATCTTGTTTTAAAAGATCTGCTTGAGTTGCCTATTTTATACCTCAGTCGCTATATCATTCAAAATAAGGCAGATTATTACAGACTTCTTCAAGAGGTGAGAACCAAAGAGAATTGGGAAGAGTGGGTGCTTTATATGCTTGATGGTGTGGAGAAGACATCTTTAAGTACTATTGAACTCATTGAAAACATAAATTTACTCATGCAAGAAACTCAGGCGATTGTGAAAGAACAGTTACCGAAATTGTATTCAAAAGATCTTATTGAAATACTTTTTATGCACCCATATACAAAGATGGAATTTTTAGTAAATAGATTGGGAATTAGTAGGCAAACTGCTTCAAAGTATTTAAAAGATTTAGAAAACATCGGTGTATTGGAAAGTACACAGATAAAAAACAGTAAGTTTTTTATCAATACACAACTATTTGCTATGTTAAAAAAAGGCTTATAATTGTACATATAAGAAAAGCTATGTTAAAAAAAGTCAGAAAATTTAACATAGCTTTAGACCTATGTTAAAAAAACAGTAAAAATTACCCATAGATAAAAGGCAAAAATTGGAAAGTAAAATAAATAGAATAACCGACATCTTGCGTCGTGATGATGGCATTAGCGGTGCTATGATGTACACAGAGCAGATATCTTGGATACTGTTTTTGAAATTTCTTAGTGATTTGGAAGATTCTAAGGCTGATGAAGCGCTTTTGAATGGGCAGGAATACAGTTACATACTTGATGATAAGTTCAAATGGAGTTCTTGGGCTTGTCCTAAAGATGCAAAAGGCAGACTTGACCTTATAAACGCAAAAAGCGGTGAAGACCTTTTAGAATTTGTCAACAAAGAGCTGTTCCCTTACCTCAAGGGTTTTAAATCAATCACGCAAGATGCGAAATCCATTAAATATAAAATCGGTGTAATTTTTGAATACTTGGACAACCGTATCGCGAACGGGCATACGCTCAGAGAAGTTTTAGACATCATTGATGCGATGGATTTCCACAATCAGGCTGACTTGTTTCAACTCTCACAGATCTATGAAAAACTACTCAAAGATATGGGAAGTGACGGTGGAAACAGCGGGGAGTTTTATACGCCTCGTCCGCTTATAAAAATCATAGTGGATGTTGTAAATCCTCAAGTCGGGCAGACCATATATGACCCTGCTGTTGGCTCTTGCGGATTTCTTATAGAAGCCTATAATCACATGCGATATGAAAATATTGAAGAAAACAAGCAAAGAGAACTCTCAACCGAGCAGTTGAAGTTTTTAAATGAAGATACATTTTTCGGTAATGAAAA
>WFPU01000082.1 GCA_015487435.1 Sulfurimonas sp. | reverse complement strand
ATTTAAATCATCCCAATTATCTGTTAAATCAAAAGTGGATACTTTATAAGTTGTATTGTCTTTATCAACTACGCTCATATTTTCTTCTAGTTTAAATATATGAATATTTTCATAATTCGATGAAATATTTTTAACTATCTCAAAAGCATATTCGTTATGTCCAAATATCAAGGCATTTTTATGTTTCAACTTGTGCCCTTTTTATGTAAATAATTGTTAAAATCACTTATGAACTGGATATTTCCTATTATAAGTAAAAGATCTCCATTTTCTAATTCTGTACTATCAACTGGGTTAAATAAAAATTTAACCTCCCGTTTTTTATAAATCCCTAGCAATATAATTCTGTACTTTTTATTTTGAATATCACCAATAGATTTAAAACTATTAAGAACTCTCGGATTTATAACCATCTCTTGAATATCTATACCATTTAAATTTGATCGAAGGGCATGGATAGCCTCAAACGCTACTGGCTGACCAATAAACTCTTTTGCTATCATACCAACTAGCTCTTTTTCAAATATAAGCTCATTTACACCAGCAAATTTTAATTTATTTCTACTTGTTTCATTCATTAATATTGAAAGAATAAATATATCTTTATTAAATGAGCGAACAGTCAGGGCTGTATACACATTTTCAACATCACTATGATTTAAACAAAGAATTGCTTTAACTTGAGTATTTATTTTGATACGAAGCTTTTTGTAACTCTCTGTGCTCCCAGGTGCATAATTTAGAGCGGTAAAACCATCTTTAACAGCTTGATCTACCATATCTTTTTTCTCATCTAATATAATAACATTAAAATTTTTACTAAGTTTCTTTGCTACCTCTTTTGCTACACTCCCATAACCACAAATGAGATAAAATTCTTTTAATTTTGAGACATCATCTATAATTTTTAGATCTTTTATCTCATCTAATTTTTCAGTAAATGATGTGACAATAAGTGAAGTTGTAAATGAAAAAACAGCAATACCAGCGACTATTACAAACATTGCTACAACTCTACCCTCTTGTGTTACAGGTGTAATATCTCCAAATCCAACAGTCGAAATTGTCACTATAGACCAATATACTGCTTCAAAAAGTGTAGTTATAGAAGACTCTGGATGATTTGCTTCCATAACATAAATCAAAACAGATGAAACGAAAATAATTATAGATGCAAAAATTAAAAGTGTTAAAAATTCGAATTTTTTTGCTGCAATAACAGATGTAAATGTTTGGATACTTTTTGCATATCTAAATAGCTTAAATACTCTAAATAGTATAAATAAACGAAGTAGTCTTAACTGATGAAAAAATGGGATAATTGCTAACAAATCAATAATAGCTTTAACAGATATTACATATTTAAATTTAATTTTAAATATCTCTTTTAAAGGAGGAATAAGTTGAAATTTTTCTCCAAGCATAGCATCGTGTTCACTTTGTTCAATAATAATTTTTGTAACACTACTACTTACCCATAGTCTTAACATATACTCTATAAAGAAGATGATAGAGATTACATAGTTATTAAAAAATAAAAGGGAATCATCTACATTTGATTTTACCTCTCTAACTAGTATGATTACACTCGCAAATATAAGCATAATCATAAAAATATCAAAGTATTTTTTATATTTATAGGTTGGATTTTCTAGTAAGTTATAAAAAAAGTGCTTAGTTTTTGCATATTGTTTAGATGTGTTTATAGAGTACGCGGCATTAACTAGAAAATTTTTAAGCAAAACTTTTTATCCTAATTTTGCTTTTAATATTTCATTTACAACTTGGGGGTTTGCACTACCTTTAGATGCTTTCATAACCTGACCAACGAAGAAACCAAAGAGTTTTTCTTTACCACCCTTATACTGCTCTACTTTCTCAGGATTAGCATCTATAATTTCATCACACATGGTCTCAAGCGCGCCCATATCTGTTACTTGTTTTAACCCAAGAGCATCAATTACGCCATCAACATCTAAGTTCTCAGTCATAAGTTTATCAAGAACCTCTTTTGCAGCTTTTGCACTAATAGTTTTATCTTCAATTCGCTTAACTAGAAAACCCAATTTTTGAGCATTTACTGGTGAATTATTTATGTTTACTTCACCTTTTAGGCGAGCTTGAAGTTCAACTGTAAGCCATGTAGTAGCATTTTTAGCACTAATTCCTTGCTCCATCATCTCTTCAAAGAAATGTGCCATCTCTACAGATGAAGTGATTACATTTGCATTGTACTCATTCATACCGTAATCTTTTATGAACCTGCCTCGTTTAGCATCTGGGAGTTCTGGAATTTTAGAATATATCTCCATCATCTCATCAGTTACTACAGCTTTAAGTAAATCTGGCTCTGGAAAGTAACGATAATCAGCTGCTTCCTCTTTACCACGCATTGAACGAGTCTCGTTTTTATCCTGATCATAAAGTCTAGTTTCTTGACAAATTTCATCATCATAAACGCCATCTTCCCAAGCCTCTCTTTGTCTTGCAACTTCTACTTCTATCGCTTTTTGAATAAACTTAAATGAGTTAATATTTTTTATTTCTACTCGAGTATAAAGTTTATCATCGCCTTTTGGACGGATTGAAACATTTACATCTACACGAAAAGAGCCCTCTTGCATATTTGCATCACCAATATCTAAATATCTAATTATAGAGTGAAGTTTTTTAAGATAAAGTATCGCTTCCTCTGCACTTCTCATATCTGGTTGTGTAACTATCTCCAAAAGTGGAGTACCTGCACGATTCAAATCAACTTTAGAGATATTCCCATCGTGAATATTTTTACCAGCATCGGCCTCAATATGGGCAAAACCAATACGAATAGTTTTTTTAGAACCATTTTCAAAATTAATATCTAGCTCCCCATTTTGGATAATAGGTGTATAAAATTGTGTAATTTGATAGGCAGATGGACTGTCTGGATAAAAATATGATTTACGATCAAAATAAGATGTACGATTAACAGTAGCATCAATAGCAGTACCTAGCATTACAGCTTTGTGTAAAATTTCTTTGTTTAAAACTGGTAAAGCTCCGGGAAGTGCTAAACAAGTTGGGCAAGTATTTACATTTTGTTTATGATTAAAACTCGTTGGACACGAGCAAAAAAGTTTAGTTTTTGTGTTTAGTTGCACATGAACTTCAAGACCGATAACTGTTTCGAACATATATTTCCTTGGATAAATTTTTAGTTCATCCATTTTAGCGAAATTATGCTATAAAATTTCTTTAACTCGCCCTACTTCCCTGCTCATTAGGCGTACTTTTATACCATGTGGATGTGTTGGCGACTTTGTCAAGATATCTCTTACAATTCCATAAGTAAGCGTCCCACAAGATTGATCTTGCTTTAGTACTATGGCTACATTTTTACCACTAACTATATTTTTTCTCAACTTTGGATCTAACACTCTTCTTTCCTTGCATAAATATTCTCTAAAAGTTTAGTTTGTTTTTTTGCTTCAACTAACCTTTCTTTGTTAACTACAAATGCATCAAGGGCTAAAATCATAAAAAGAGATATAAAGATAAAAAGCAAGGTTAAAAAAATTGAAGTAGTTAAACCTAAGAAGATAAAGGTTTTAAAAGTGATTATAGAGCCAAGAATAACTATAGCCCATGATGCTCCAAGTAAAAAACTTATAATTCTATCGAATTTATCTTGAAGCATATGAAGTATTTTTTATTAGTGGTCTTCCATAACAACGGCACCGGTTAGGTACACATATGTTAACATCATAAAGATAAATGCTTGTAAAAAAGCCATAAAAGTAAGAAGTGCAAATGGAATTAGTGGTAAAACCCATGGAGCTAGCATCAAAATTACCATTAAAAACATATCATCACCTTTTACATTTCCAAAAAGACGAAAAGATAAAGAGATAAGTCTTGAAACATGAGAAACAATTTCAATTGGAAACATTAACCAATATAACCACCAAACTGGACCTAAAAAATGTTTGAAGTACTTAACAACACCATTACGACGAATACCCTCAAAGTTATAGTATAAAAATACTACTAAAGCTAAAGTAAGAGCAAATTCTAAAAATGCTGTTGGAGCTTCAAAACCTGGAACAATACCGATAAGGTTAGATATACAAACAAAAAGACCAATAGTAGCTACAAGTGGAAGATAACGACGAGCTTCTGTTTTGCCCATAGTATCAGTTCCCATTTGAAGAACACCAGATATATATGCTTCCATAACATTTTGAGTTCCTGATGGAACTTGTTTTAAGTTTCTCATAGCCATCTTTACTAAGATTAATGCGATACCAGCAGAAAGTAACATATGAAACATGTAAATAACATTTTTATAAGCTTCAGGATCTCCATGATGAGACACTCCAAAAGCAGCCCCTATAAAGGTAAACAGTTCAGGCATAAAAACACTCCATTTAAATTAATGACGCAATTATAGTTAAACTTTTGTTAAAGGCTCTTTAATCTTGTATAAAACTGCGTACAATAGTGGAACATATACAAGATTTAACAAAGTTGCCCATGCTATTCCATAACCTAAAGATATTGCCATTGGTTGAAGTATCATCGCTTGACCAGAAGCAAAAAAGATTAAAGTAGACAAACCTAATACTGTTGTGATAGATGTGAGCAGAATTGGTCTTAATCTAGTTTTTGCTAATCTAATTAACTCTTCTGTATCTTTAGCTTTTTTTATAAAATTGACCATAATCAACCCATCATTTACAACAACACCAGCAAGACCTACTATACCTATCATCCCTGGCATTGTAAGATTTATACCCATAATTAGATGACCTAAATATACACCCATTAAAACTAATGGGATAGTACTAAGAACAATTAATGATTTTTTAATTGAATCAAAAAGCCAAACTAAAGTGATAAAAATTAAAAATATTGCAATAAGTGCTGATTGCATCATCTCCCTTTTATTTTTGGCATTTTCTTTCTCTTCACCTTTAATATCTACTGTAAAACCATCATTTTCAAGCTTTTTAAATACACCTTGCATTTTGGCCATTACCTCAGATGATGTGCTTAATTTTTTATCTATAGATGCAAAAACAGTTCGAATACGGACACCATCTTCTTTTTTTAATTTTACAAAATCTTGTCTATAGATAAAATCACATATATCACTTAATGCTACAAACTGATCACTTGATGGAACTTGTAACTCTATGGTATCGATAGAAGATATCATCTCATTCATATTACTCTCTATCCTAATGCGGACAAGTCCACTATCATCAAACATCTTTGAATACTCACCCTTTAGGTAATATGAACGAAGTTCGGTAGATATCATCTCTTCATTAAACCCAAGTTCTTGACCATATCTATTTACTCGAAGTTTTAATTCTCTTTCACCAATATTTGCATCGTTTGAAATATTTCTAACACCATCTATTTTTGATAACTCTTCGCCAACATAATCTATCGCTTTAATAATATCTTGGTTATTTTTAGAACTAAGACTAATCTCAATATCATGCGCTACTATTCCAGCTCCTGGTACTTTAACAACTATCTCTTCAAACAGCTTTCCATCTTCATCTTTTAACTCTCTAAATGGTTTTACAACAGCGTCTATCTCTTTAGCTATTGTTTTAGCTGCACGCTCACGAATAAGTATATCTCCATCATAATCAAGTGAGAGGAGTGGGCTAATATATCTATCAAATATATTTGATGGTACTCTTTCATGTAAATCAATAAATATATGAAACATATTTTCACCAGTATCTATATGATTTTTTGCATTCATCTTAAAACCAATTACACCAGTTATAGATGATTTGTCTTTATCAGACATATTTTTTAATAACTCTTTTTCCAATAGAGTAACAATTTTTTCAGTCTCTTTTAGATCATTATTTACATTTACATTTCCATATACATATATCTGTGTATTATCAAAATCTGGAAAAAGTTGAAATTTTGAGTTTTTTATTAAAACACCTGTAGTAAGTAAAATTGAGGTAACTATTACTACTAAAGATATTATCTTCTTTTTAAATACAAAATGTAGTGCTGTATTATGCCAAGAGTATAACTTGTTCCATATAGCTGTAGTATAGTTATTTGACTTTTTAACTCTTAAAAAATCATGTGCATGTAGTGGTAAAAAATAAAAAGCTTCAAAAAGTGATGATAGAAGTAAAACAGATATCATTATAGGAATTATTTTTATAAACATCCCCATATCTCCACTTAATAGTAACATTGGTAAAAATGCAAATACTGTAGTTAGAGTAGCTGTTAATACGGCTGGAAACATCTCTATTGCACCAACAATTGCAGCCTCCCTACGCTCCATCCCCTCTTCCATATGCCTATATATATTTTCAGCTACAACAATGGCTTCATCGACTAGCATACCAAGGGCTATTAAAGCACCAAGAAGAGAGAGCATATTTATACTATCTCCCATTAACTCTGTAACAATTAAACCTATCATAAAACTAACAGGGATACCTATGGCTACAACTATAGCAATTCCACGGTCAACAAAAACCAGCATAGCTATAAACACTAGCATCAAACCAAAAGCGATATTTGAAAACACTACATTTAGTCGATTTTTAATCCAAACAGAGGTATCAGAATATATATCATAATTGATACCTACATTTTCTTGTGTTGATATTTTTAATATCTCTCGTATCTGTTTTGCAAGTTCTATCGAGTTTCCAGTTTTTGCTTTTGTGATATTTAAAGCTACATTTTTTTGACCATTAAAGTGTGAAATTTCTGCACCTTCGCTTAGTTCAAACGAAACATCGGCTATATCTCCAACTCTAACCCTAAAATTACCAACACTTATGATGGTATTTTCTAAATCTTCTTTAGTTTTTTCACCATTATATGTAGATATATATAGATGTGAACCTTTTTCTTTTATAGTCCCAATTGGAAATATTGCACTTAAATCTTTTAATGCCAATACGACCGATTTTGGTGGAAGATTATATGCTTGAATTTTTTGTTTATTTAACTTTACGATCAGCTCTTCATCAGCATCTCCACGAATACTAATCTCACTTAAATCTTTCAACACACTCAGTTTAGTTTTTAACTCTTCTGCTTTTGCTAAAAGCACCCTTTTATCAACATCTCCAGCTAAAGCAATTTGAACTAATGGGTAAGTGCGTAGTTTTATTTTTGCAATTGGTTCAGCCATATCTGCTGGCATATCTTTTTTTGCTGCACTAATTATGTCTTTTACTTCATTTAAAACCATAATGTTGTCTGAGTTTGGCTTAATGTCAGCTCTTATAAAAAATGAACCATTTTTTATAATTGTTTTTACAACATCTAACTCATCTATATTTCGTAAGTCATCTTCTATAGTTTTAACAACCATTTTGTCTAAAACATCAGCAGAAGTACCAGCATAACCACCAGTCACATTAATTTTATCCATATTTATTGGTGGAAAAATCTCTTTTGGTATATTTATATATGCAAAGATTGATAACACTACTATAAAAGTAAGTAAAATATGGTTTAATAAGGGTTTATCTATAGCAAACTCTAAAAATCTTCTTAGTATCAATAGATTCCTTAAAAAATAGTGTCTAGCACTTGGTTTTTATATTTTATAGCTTCTACTGAAGCACCTATAACTTTGTTTTCTTCTTTTAAAGTGTCGTATTCTGATTTTAGTTTTGATATCTCTCTACTTTTAAAATAAATTTGCTGCGTTATATAGATTTTTGGAAATAGCACAACCAAAACCATACAAAGAGTTAATATACTAAATATAAAGTATTTTAAATCAAGCTTTTTTTGAGGTGATAATACTGATTCAATCTCATCTAAGAGTATATCTTTAGAACCCATTAATTTCTCATCTCAAATACTCTAAGTTTTGCACTTCTACTTCTTGGGTTTTGCTTAAGTTCATCTTCTAAAGCAGTTATAGGTTTTTTTGTTAAAACCTTACCAAGAGAATGGTTATTGCCACATTCACAACGCATAATTTGTGGTGGACATATACATGAAGATGCCCACAAAGCAAATGTTTTTTTCACTATCCTGTCTTCAAGTGAATGAAAAGAGATGATAGCAATCTTTGCATGCTCAAATGATGCTTCTTTTAAAGCTTGAAGTAGGTTTTTTAATTCGCCTAGTTCATCATTTACTTCTATACGGATAGCCTGCATAAGCAAAGTAGCTGGATGGATTTTTTTACCCTTTGGCATGTGTGGTTTAACACAATTACTTAATTCTTTTGCAGATGAAAATGGTCTATTTGCAACAATGATAGATGCTATTTTTTTATAGTTTCTCAGTTCGCCATAATCAAATAAAACTCTCTCTAGCTCTGAAGTTGAATAGTTATTTACAATATCACTTGCACTTAGAGATGAGTCTTTATCCATACGCATATCAAGGTTATCACTCTCAAAAGAAAATCCACGATCTTTTTGATCTAATTGAAGTGAACTTACACCAATGTCAGCAAGGATTATTTTAATATTATTAGAATCATACTCTTTCAAAATATCTTTTATTATATGGGAGAATCGACCCTTCCTAACATCTACTCTATCTTTAAAAGGCTCAAGTCTCGAAGTACTAAATTCTATAGCCATAATATCTTGATCAATCCCAATAAGTTTAGCATCTGGATTTGCCTCACACATCATAGATGAATGTCCAGCATAACCCATGGTACAATCAATGATAATTCCATCATTAACACCATTAGCTACATCTAAAATTTCTCTATATAAAACTGGAACATGCGGGATATCTGACACAAATACTCTTTAATTAATTTTTGTGAATTATACATTAAGTAAGCTAATAAGCTAATTTAATCAAAATCATAACTAAATTAAGAATAACTTGTAATAATTGAGCTTTTTAAATAATTAGCTAATAGATTATTAATTGAGACCTCTGATTAAATTATAAGTTAGATTCCAAGTCAAGCTTGGAATGACGATAGTTACGTCATTCTGGACTTGATCCAGAATCTAATAGCTAATTAATCAAAGAGTTCAATTAAAAAAAGTATGACTTTACTGAGAATTGTTCAAAAAATCAACAACAATCTCTTTTGTCGGTTCACTAAAATAATACCCTTGAGAATAATCAATTCCCATCTCTATTACTTTATCTAGCACCTCTTTTGAGTGTACATATTCTGCAATAACTTTAATATCGCTTTGTTTACAAACATTAACAATAGCTT
>WFPU01000081.1 GCA_015487435.1 Sulfurimonas sp. | reverse complement strand
ATTGACATACTCCCCATAGCTAAAGCAAGGGGATTCTAAAATCCCTATGTAATAGTTGGATGGATTAAGCTATCAACGAAGTTAGGCTACCGAAGTAGCTCTTACAACTTCTCCTGCTAGAGTTGATGCCCCAACTCTTTTTATATTTATTGCTGCATTTACATCTCTTTGATGTTTTGCATTGCAAGATGGACAAGTCCATCCTCTTGTTTTTAAATCTAACTCTTTTAAAACATATCCACAAATAGAACAAGCTTTACTACTTGGATAAAATCTATCTATTTTTATAACATTTGCTTTATACTCTAAAATATTTACAAATTCACTAAAGGCTAAATCCGATACTTTTCTTCCCCATAGCATTTGCATAGCTTTCATATTCAAATCTTCTATGCAGAAATAATCATATTTCTTAGCTATCTCATTTGAGAGTTTATGAAAATAATCTCTTCTTTTATTTGCTATTTTAATATGAAGTTTTGCTAGTTGTAGTTTAGCATTTTTTCTACCATTTGAGCCTTTTTTCTTTTTTGATAGATTTCTATTGAGTTGTTTCAACTGTTTTAAATATTTGAGATGATATTGTGGTGATTCTATTTCTGAATTATCATCAAGAGTTAAAAATGTTTTAATTCCAAAATCAGCACCCCCGATTTTACCCGTAGTGGTATTAATTTTAGTATCTTTTATCTCTTGAGTGATACAGATATAAAAATCCCCTATATTATCTCTCTTAATGATTATAGTTTTAATAGTTCCCTCTATTGGTCTTGACAACCAGAACTTATATTTATAACCATTAAGATAGATAACATTATCCTCTAATTTATAGCCTACTTTTCCTTTAAGTGTGTATGATTTATATTTTTTAACTGCTTTAAAAGATGGTGGACTTACTCTTTGTTTAGTTTTGCCCTTTGCATAATCAAAAAACTTTTTATAAGCATTCTCTATTCTAACGGTTATATCTTGTATTGCTTGTGATGGTACTTTTTTCCAAAAAGCATATTTATCTCTTTTTTTAAGTTTAGTTAGATGTTTTTGTAGTTGGAACTTATTTAAGTGTTTATCATAAAGTTTATAATATCTTTTATGAAGTGCTATACAATGATTATAGATTATTCCACTGATATTTATAACATCGTGGATATGTTTATCTTTTTTGGTTTGATAGAGTTTGTATTTATATGTTCTTATTGACATCTTTTAAAAACTCCCTCCACTTCTGCTTCTCTTTTGGTCTTTCGCTTGTTTGTTGATTTTCAACATACTGTTTAACTATCTCAAGTGGAGCACCACCAACTGTTGCTATAAAAGATGAATTAGTCCAAAGAGTAGGTAGTTTAGTTTTCAGATGATGAAATTCATCTCTTAAAATTCTACTACTCCTACCTTTACATTTTTTAATAAAGTTCATAACTCCAAACTGCGGATCAACATCTGCTAAAATATGTATATGGTCTTTATCTGTTTCCATCTCTATTATTTCAACATTTAACTCAAGAGCAACTTCGCTTATAATCTCTTTTAAGCGTTTCTCTACATCTCCAACTAATACTTTGCGTCTATACTTAGGACACCAAATAATGTGGTATTTGCAAGAATAGACAATATTATGGTTAGATTTATATTCTGTTTTATTGCTCATAGGGTATTATACAATAAATATATAAATAATACAAGTTTTTATAAATATTTTAAGTGTATGCTTATATCCCCATAGCTAAAGCTAGGGGCTTTACGCTAAATTTTAGTAATATTCGCTTGGGTGCAAGAATCTGAATTACCACAAACAAGGATTGTTAAATATTTTACTTTTAAGAAGCTTCGCCATTTATAGCGGGGCGGCTCACTTTCTGTCATTATTGAGGCATTCCATTGCTCTGTTATAGTTTCCCCACAATCCCCTGTTTCGAGTCCTGGCTTTTTCTAGCGCTCTTTCAAAATATCCTTTTTCATTACTTGACATATACCTACGAAAAGGAACCGCATACCCGTTAAGGATCATAGCTTCGTTAAAAGTCATTGTGTCATCCAATTGTACATCACAAATAGAACGGCCATAACGGTCTTTTCCGTGAGTTTGGTAAGAATATGTATTTCCAAGTTTTAAAAGCCTTTTAGCTGCTCTTGTGGCACTTTTACCGGCACTTATCATATTTTTAGTCGAAATACCTTTGCAGTATTTAATATCTCTTTTGAGTTTTGAGTTGTTTTTAGACTCAGGAGTATCAATATATTCGATTCT
>WFPU01000080.1 GCA_015487435.1 Sulfurimonas sp. | reverse complement strand
GTTTCAAGAGCATTGAAAATCATTGAAAATTCTTTAATAACCGATAATATAAATATAGAAAAAGAGTGTAATTCAAAAAATTTATGTGAAATTTTTGATAGTGAAGTTATACAGGTTATATTAAATATAATTAATAATGCTCAAGATAATTTTAAATTCCAAAAAACTAAAAAGCCAATGATTAAAATAACTACACAAGATATAAAAAATGGCTTTAGAGTAGATATTTTCGATAACGGAGGTGGTATTGCAGATCAAATTTTTGATCAAATTTTTGATCCTTACTACTCTACAAAACATGATAAAAATGGAACAGGCTTAGGTTTATATATGTCTAAAATGATTATAGAGGACCATCATCAAGGTAAATTATATGCAAGAAATATTGATGGTGCAGGAGTTTGTTTTAGCATCGAAATAAGAGATCATAAAGGTGAAGAATCAAATCTAGAATGATGATAGTTTCGTCATTCCAAGCTTGACTTGGAATCTAATTTATAATTAATCTAAAGTATTATTTTAATTGTCATATTGAAAGTATTATTTTATATTTTCTATATAGACAATACCATTTTTAAATCATTTATTATTATTTGATAGAATCCCACAAAATTTTTATATTGAGAGTATTAGATGTATAATGTAATAAAAAATATTGTAGATAGTAATAAATTTAAAAATTTTATTATAACTCTTATTGTTTTAAATGGTATCACAATGGGGCTTGAGACCTCAAGAGATTTAATGAATGAAATTGGCTTATACATAGATGGTTTTAATATGCTAGTAATTTCTATTTTTACAATAGAGATTATTTTAAGGGTTTATGTATACAGGGTGTCTTTTTTTAAAGATTCTTGGAGTGTATTTGATTTTACTATTGTTGCTATATCACTAATTCCTGCTAGTGCTGGATTTGAAATTTTAAGAATACTAAGAGTATTTAGACTTCTTAGACTTATAACTGCAATCCCACAAATGAAAAAAGTTGTAGTAGCTCTTGTTAGTGTGATACCTGGTATGGCATCTATCGCAGCACTACTTACTTTAATATTTTATATATTTGCAATTATGGCTACACAACTTTACCGTGATACTTTCCCACAGTGGTTTGGTACACTAGGTGAGTCTTTTTATACATTATTTCAAATAATGACACTTGAATCGTGGTCTATGGGAGTTGTAAGACCAATTATGGAAGTTCATCCGTTTGCTTGGACATTTTTTGTTCCATTTATATTTATAGTTACATTTATTATGGTAAATCTTATAATAGCTATTGTAGTTGATGCAATGGCAGAGATAAACAAAGATGAAGAGACCAACATAATAGAAGAGGTACATAAAAATGAGTACAACACAAAAGATGAATTTTCTAAACTAAGTGATGAAATTAAAGAGTTAAAAGTATTACTCTTGGCTAGATCTAAAAACTAGCCCACCACATCCTAAGATACAAACCTATAGTACTTGTATATCCAACATCACTAAAAACAATATCTCCATTTTTATCATATATTATGGTTGTTGGAAATACTGAAACATCAAATTTACTTGTTAAATAACCATCATTGTCGTTTACTACATTATAATTTAGTTGATTTTCATCTAGATATTTTTGTATATCAGCATCACTACCTGATTTATAAGCAATAGTTAAAACCTCATAGTTTTCAGAAATTTTTTGAATATTGCTAGCTTCTAACTTACATGAGGGACACCAAGTAGCCCAAAAATAAATCATAATAGTTTTATCTTCAGGGATGGTGTATTGTATATTGTTTAGAAGAGTTATGGATCTTATATTTAAGTGATTTTTATTTAAATCCATACTTCTATAGATACTAATTACATTGGCAAATATAGTCATAACGATAAAAAAAACTATTATCTCTTTAGCAAAGTGTTTAATTTTTTTCAAAACATACCTTTGAGACAAAAAAAGTTGGCATTAAATCATAATTCCCTTTATCATATAAAATAGTAGTGCTGCTAAAGTTGCAGCAGCTGGAACTGTAATGACCCATGCAGCTACAATTTTTTTGACAGCATCGCGTTTAACATATTGTACTTTTTTCGTTTTTTTGATATGTTTTTTTGTGGATTTGATTAGTCTATTCTCATCTTTTATCATCTTATATAAAATTGCTATTCGCTCAAAATCAGCAGGTAATTGTGTTTCTTTTGATTCAAGTGCTTGTAGTTCGGTTTTATAAGCATTTAGAGTTAGTTTCTCATCTTTTATTATCTCTTGATCTTTTTCTATAATTTTATTTGTACTATCTTTAATATGTAGCCATTCTCTTAAAAAGCCAACCCCAAATACACCACCAATTGCGATATGAGTTGAACTAACAGGAAGCCCAAGCTGAGAAGCAATAATAACAGTAATAGAAGCAGCCATCGCAATAGAGAATGCTCTAATTTGATCAAGCTCGGTTATCTCGTTTCCAACTGTTTTAATTAGTTTTGGACCATATAAAGCGAGTCCTAGAGCAATTCCAATTGCACCAACTGCCATAACCCAAAGAGGGATAGAGGTTTTTGAAGATATTCCACCATTTACTACGGCATCATTTATAGCAGCTAATGGACCAATTGCATTTGCAACGTCATTTGCACCATGAGCAAAGCTTAACAAGGCTGCTGCAAAGATTAGAGGGATTGTAAAAAGAGTGTTGACCGAAGCTTTATTATTTTCTAAAGTAGTTGTATTGTTTTTAATTTTGTTTTTAACGAAAAAATATACAATTATTGCAAAAACACCACCCATAGTTAAGGCTACTAATAGAGTTGGTTTTTTACTCATCTCTATAGATATAAATGGTATGAAATTAAGTACTTCAACAACTTGTGGCCATATTTTTTTAAGACCTTTTAGTGTTAGGTAAGTAACAAAAGCCCAAGACATAATAGCAACAAAAATAGGCACATAAGTTTTTGCAGCTTTGACTTTATCCTCTTTAAAGACAATAGTTTTTTTAATAGAATAAAGAAAAAGTGCAGCAATTATACCACCTAATATTGGAGATATAACCCAAGAAGCTGCAATTTTACCCATTGTCCCCCAATCAACAATACCAAAACCAGCAGCAGCAATACCAGCACCCATAACGCCACCAACGATAGAGTGCGTTGTTGATACTGGAGCACCCATCATAGTTGCGAAGTTAAGCCAAAGTGCAGCGGCAAGTAGAGCTGCCATCATTGCCCAAATAAAATGATCAGCATTCTCGCCAAAAGCATCGATATCAATGATCCCTTTTTTGATTGTATTTACAACTTCACCACCAGCTATTAAAGCACCAGATGCTTCAAATATAGCTGCTATGATAATGGCAGTTGTCATAGTCATTGCGCGTGAACCAACTGCTGGACCAACATTGTTAGCTACATCATTTGCTCCAATATTCATAGCCATATATGCACCAATAAGAGCAGCTACTGCTAAAAATAGGTTGTTTGGGACACCACCATTACTGAAAAAACTATATGTTAAGACTGCAATCATAAAAAAAAGTGCAAAACCTAGTCTTAAAAAGTCGGTAGAACTCTTTTTTAATGCCTCTTTTTGAAGTTTATCAATAGTTTGGATTTCCATTGTATGGCCTTAGTGGGTTTTTTGAAATTATAACCATTTGAATATTACAAAATGGTTATGGTGTTATTTTAAATAAGCTTTTATAATCTCTTGACGCTCTAGTGGACGATCGCCACCGCGTCTACCAGTAGTTGCAACATTATTCAATTTTTTAATAGTATCCATAGAGCTTTGAGATGCTTGACCAAAAATAGTATGTTTTCCATTTAACCAAGGAGTTTGCGCTGTTGTGATGAAAAATTGACTTCCATTTGTGTATGGACCTCTATTTGCCATTGCAAGCACCCCAGGTTTATTAAATGTTTTATTTTTATATTCATCTTTGAAATCTTTTTTCCAAATACTCTCTCCACCACGACCGCTCTCAGTTGGATCTCCACCTTGAATCATGAAATCTTTAATAATTCTGTGAAATGCTACACCATCATAGTATCCATTTTTTATATGTGTTGTAAAATTCTCAACTGCTAATGGTGCAATCTCCGGATATAGTTCCAACTCTATTGAACCTTGTGTAGTCTCTAGTATTGCTATTGGGTTTGCATCTTTTGCCATTAGATTTATAGATAGTAATATTAGTATTACACTTAGTATTTTTTTTCCGAGGGAATACTTCGTAATCATTTTTTTCCTTGTTTAAATATTTTTTTAAGAGTATTAATATTGTCACATTCTGATTCATATATTAGATACACTTTTTCATTGGCTAAACTTATCGCATAACCTAGTTTGTCTTGAGATAGCTCACACATATCTAAGAGTATAATTATATCAGCTCTTTGTGTATTTATGCTGTCATAATCACTTAAAAATATATAACTTACATCTTGGTCGATAATTTTTTTGGAACTATCAAGCATAGAAATCTTTTCTTTTAGTGAAACTGTAAGATTTTTTAGTATATTGATTTTAGTTGCATTGTTACTAATTGCTAAAATTTTTTTTGATTTGTCTAGTTTTGAATAGTTAGATAATAGCTCTATTGTCTTAGTTTGAGGATTTGTTTTAATAAATTTAACTTCTAAATTATATTTTTGAAATTTTTTAGTTAATTTGAAATTTATATCAATCTCTTTTTTTGAGTTTACTAAAGATATTTTTGATTTATTACTAAAGCTTAAGAGATAATCTATAAATTCCTCTTTTAATAGATTAGAGTCATCACATAGTATATAGTCACTTATAACTCTTGATTCTTCAAACTCTTGAGGTGTAATGACATTTATGGAGGTTATATCAACATTTACATTTGAGTACTCTACTAAATTCATTAAACTTATCTTTACTAAATCACAGCTAAGAATAGTTGGTTTCATTATAGTTACGCTTGTTTGTTCATCTTCAAGTTTAAGAAGTATAGCTTTTAATAATAATGCACTTGTTTTGCCAGATAGACTAAGTCCCTCAAGATTTTCTACATTATAATCTCTATTTAAAATGAAACTTTGTTGTTCATTGCTAGCTAATTTAATTGATTTATCTTTATCAAAAATTAAAAATTGTGTTAGTAGATTTACTATTAATTTTTCACTATTTAGTATATTTGGATCTTCATCTTTAACGGATTTTAGTTTATCTAATATCTCACTATCTTTAGTATCATTAAATATTATTTTTTCTTTTGGAAGTAGGGCTTTTTTATCTTCATCTAAATGTTTATAATCTTCAAAACTCAGGTTTTGAGTTAAAAGAAAGTTAAACACACTAACGGAGTAGTTATTTATCACTTCAGCTAATTTTTTGTGTATGAAATTAGTAGTATTTTCGTAAGAGAGTGAATTTTTTGATTTTTCAGCGTTATGTTGTTTTTCAATTTTATGTGAATTTAGTTCATTATAGTCCCAACTTTTGTCTTCAAAAAGATAGAGTCCTCGAAGTGGATCTAGGATTATAAAAGGGATAAATATATGGTTGTTATGATGATATAAAGTGATGTTTTCATATAATTGATAGTTGTTTTTCCTACATAATACCTTTAGCTTTTTTACTAAGATAGAATCTGGAAGGGATAAGTTTGATTTTTTTGACCCTTTTTTAAGTAAAGAGTTAAAAAAATTTAGATTCATAAGATTTAGTAGACTAAACTGTCGCTATAAAGCGACAATTTAAAAACTATTTACCAGCTGCAACACGGTCTTTAAGACCTTTACCAGCTTTAAATTTTGGAACCATTTTATCTTGAGTTGTATAAGTTTTATCAGTACCCGGTACTTTACCACTTTTACCTTTTTGCAGTGCAGCAGAGAAACCACCGAAACCTACTAAAGAAACATCTTCTTTTTTAACTAATGCAGATGTAACAGCGTCTGTAAACGCTTTGATTGCTTTTTCAGCCTCAACTTTAGTTTTGTACTCACCACTTGCTTGAACTAGTTCTACGAATTCCGCTTTATTCATGAATTTACCCTTGGATTAATAAAATTTTCCCGAAAATACTTATGCTTTTATATTAAACACAAAACTAATAAATATTTCAGCTAGAGACACTTTATAATTTATTTGCTTAAATTTTTCTTCTTTTTATTAAAACAACGTACAAATTTGTCAAATTTAGCATTTTTAACTCCTGTTTTAGCTACTTTAAAAGAATTTGATATAAAATAACTACTCTGTTTAAATATGTTAAATGTGTTTTTTTTAGATTGAATCGATAAAAAAACATCCTCTAAGGCATCTCTTTCATTAGTTGTAAGTGTCCCCATTTTTTAATCCTCTAACCTGTTTATTTTTCTAACAGCTCTAATAATCTCATCATCATCAAGTTTGCCCAACATTTTTATAACGCTAGCTGCAGCTTGAGGTTTTGCTCTTCCTAATTTCCAATCTTGATATGTACGCATAGATAACCCCAACGACAGAGCCATATCTTTTAAGGATATTTTACGCCCATTGTTTTGAGACTCTATTGAGTTATGAAGAATGTTAAATAGATCATTAATTTGCATTTGAAAATTATACGAGATAAATACTTAAATATACATTTAATAAATAATATTATGCAATATATAAGTACTATACTACTATTTATAGTATATTATATTGGTTAAATCTCTAGTTATATTCTACAAAATAGATATTTAATACAGAAAACCGTATGTTAGTTGCAAAAAAATAGATATATTGAAAAATATTATTTTTTCTATATATCTATTGAGATATTTACAGGTTTTAAGATAACGACATCTTCTTTT
>WFPU01000079.1 GCA_015487435.1 Sulfurimonas sp. | reverse complement strand
CCTCTAAATGGTTTTTTAATTGTTATGCTTGCACTGTTGACAGAATCATAAATTTTATTTTTTGCAGTTAAAAGTTTACTAATATTATTTTTGAGTTTTTCTACTTTTGATTCATCGTGTCGCTCTGCTTCTTCTAAATGATATTTCAGATCTTCTATATCTTTATCTATATATTCAATTTTTTTTGCAAGTACTGAAACTTTTGATGGGTCTATTTGAAAAAGATTGTCTTCTCCGCTAACTAAAGATATGTTGATAGAATCAGAAGCATAAATTTTTAAGTTGCTCTTTACATGTTTTATATTTACATTTTTTGCATATATAGTTCCATTTAGGCAGGTGTCAATATCTACATTTGTTGCATGAACTATGCCACCTTCTAAAAGTTTTATATCAGCTTTATGAGCTCTAAGGGTACCTTTATGCCTATTTATGGATGCAAATTTAGCACTTTGCTTTGAAGTTTGATGTGTAGCCCCATCTATAGTTAATTTTATAGCACTCAAAGAGCTATTTGATCCTACAAAACCCTCTATATGAATTGTTTCACTAGAGAGTTCAACACCCTCTCCTACACTATCTTGCGTGGAATCTTTTTCTGAGATAACAATCTCTATGTTATTTTCTTCGCTCTCTGATAATGTATTTTCAACTCGTTTTATTTTTGCTTTTTTAATTCTATTATCTACTAGCATTGTGTTATTAACTATGTTCACATAACCTTTTATTCTTGATATATACAATATCTTGTCATCACTCTCTTTTATGCTAATGCTTGATTGATCAATATCATATTTTAAACCTTTAGAAATATTAATATTTACACTATCAATAATTTTTCCAAAAGCATCTAAGCCGTTTTTTCCAAATCGTGGTTTAATATACTCAACTAATAGTTCGCCACTATCTACTTCACTTATTCCATGTTCATTTTTTTTATTCTCATAATGCAATAAGAGTTGACTTTGTTTTGTAATCTTTGGTTTGATACCTTCAAAAAGTGGTAGTTTAACACTCTTTATAAATTTATCTGCAAAGAGATATTTTGTAAATAATTTTAGTTTAGCTATATATGCTTCATCGAATATATTTAATAATATATTGTGTCTTGCTTTGATTTTATCTATCTCATCTTTAAGTAATTTATATATGTCAATAGGTTTAGATTTAGCATAAGGAATATTTGAGTTATCTTTGATAACTATTTTTGGGCATACATTCAACTCGTCAAATTCAACTTCATAATTTAGTTTTAAATCAGAGCTTTTTTTTTGAAATATCTCTATTATATGTATCTGTTTAAATTCAAGATGATAATCTATCATTTTATCAACAGTATCGTAATCTTTTTTAACACTCATGCTATACTTTGTGTATTCAGGCGTGTTTAACGATTTTACAAATGTAGTTGTTTGAAGAATATTAAAATCAAGAGCATCTGCACTGATATCATTCTTTTTTGCAAATAATTTTAATGTAGTTGATACATCTTTACTTTTTAGCTTCGTTGTTTTCATCTGTGTCCTATAGAGCTAATAAATCACTATAATCAAATTTTGAGAAATCTAAGTAAAGTTTTCCATTTTGCTCAATTATTCTAACATCACTACCGAGTGCTTTTTCAAAACGTTTTCTAATATTTTTTCTTTGGGGTTGCTTTAAATCTAATGTTTTTAGGTATGTTTTTAATTCAATAATCTCTGAAGTATGCTCAATCTCATGGATAGTTTCATCTTTATCAATTTGCATTTTTACATTTACAAGCTCTAATATTTTTTTTAGTTGTAGATCTTTGTTCGAATAAATCTCTTCAATTTTATCACGCTCATCCCTTAGCATCTGCTCTTTATCATCTATAAGTTTATCTATTTTACTCTCAAGCTGTTCGATCTTTTGTTTTAGATAGTTGTTCTCTCTTTTATATAGGGCTAAAACTGTAGCTACAGTAGCCTTTTGCTTGCTAATTACCCTTGTTTGAGTTGGCGCTGTACTTACTTTTTCAACAACATTTTTAATATCGTTAACAATTATAAATGTATTACCTTCTTCTATTATATAGTCTAGTTTTTTTGAACGAATTTTTGATGTTACCATCTCTTTGCTCATTTTAAATTTTTTTGAATATTCATCAATTGTTAATTTCATATTACTTCCGCACGCTAAATTTTTATATATTTTAGCATAAAAAGATTTATATAATAAGGTATGTATTATAATACTGCAATAATTATAAACTTAGGATGATTAATGGGTAAAGGTATTTTAGATATAGTTCAACCGGGCGTATTATTTGGCGATGATGTTGCCAAAGTTTATCAATATGCAAAAGATAATGGATTCGCAATTCCTGCTGTTAATGTTATAGGGACTGACTCTATAAATGCAATATTAGAAGCTGCTGCAAAAGTAAACTCTCCTGTGATAATCCAATTTAGTAATGGTGGAGCATCTTATTATGCAGGAAAAGGTCTTAGCAATGAGAATGAAAAATCTGCAATAGTTGGTGCTGTGAGTGGAGCTATCCATACTCATATGATGGCTGAAGCTTATGGTGTGGCTGTTATTTTACATACTGACCATGCTGCTAAAAAATTACTTCCTTGGATAGATGCACTTCTTGAAGCTGGAGAAAATTATTATGAATCACAAGGTAAGCCACTATTTTCATCTCACATGCTAGATCTTTCAGAAGAAACATTATTAGAAAATGTACTTACCTGTAAGGCTTATTTAAAGAGAATGACTAAAATAGAGATGAGTATTGAAATTGAGCTTGGTTGTACTGGTGGAGAGGAAGATGGAGTTGATAATACAGAGATGGATAATTCACTTTTATATACCCAACCAGAAGATGTAGCTTATGCCTATGAAGAGTTGATGAGAGTATCACCAAACTTTACTATCGCTGCTTCATTTGGTAATGTTCATGGTGTTTATAAACCAGGAAATGTATCTTTAACTCCTAAGATTTTAGATAATTCTCAAAAATATATAGAGGAAAAATTTAAAACATTAGATAAGCCTGTTAATTTTGTATTTCATGGTGGAAGTGGTAGTGAAAAATCTGAGATAAAAGAAGCTATTGATTATGGTGTTATTAAGATGAATATTGATACTGATACTCAATGGGCTACTTGGGTTGGTGTTAAAGAATATGCCAAGAAATACAACAAATATCTTCAAAGTCAAATTGGTAATCCAGATGGCGATGATAAACCAAATAAAAAATACTATGACCCAAGAAAATGGCTAAGAGCTGGACAAGAGAGTCTTGTGGATAGAGTTATAGAAGCGTTTAAAGATTTAAATGCGATGGATAGAAACTAAGTTCTTTTTTTTGCATATTTTTTTGAAGATAACTTTGAGCAATACCCTTTTATGACTTTTATTGAAACCTCTGATTAATTAGCTATTAGATTCTGGGTCAAGTCCAGAATGACGAAGTCAACGTCACCCTAAACTTGATTTAGGGTCTAGTTTTAATTAAGCAGAAGTCTCAATTATAAATTAGATACTAAAAAGCTCTTCGCTATAAAAATTTACTCTATTTCCGTTAATGTATAAGTGTGAATAAAATAAAATTGTTCAGTTTATTTAGAGATTTATTTTTTTGAGGACTAACATAAGTATTACAGTGAATTTTTTGGTTCTGATATTATGTACCCCTGTGCATAATCTACACCTATTTTTTTAACATACTCATACACTTCTTTGGAACAGACAAACTCAGCTATAACTGGGATTTCTTTTTTATGTGCAAAATCTAATATCGTTTGTGCAATAATTTGTGAGTTTTTATCTTCAACAATATTTTTTATATAGGAGCCGTCTATTTTTATAAAATCTATCTTTAAGTTGTTAAGTTGCCCAAAATTAGAACATTCAGCACCAAAGTCGTCTATCGCTAATTTAAAGCCTAAACCATGTAATTTTTGGAGAACATTTTGAATTTCTGTGTCTTGTGAAATACTATTGTTTTCTAAAATCTCAAAACATATCCTATTAGTATTTATTTTATATTTTTTTAGTATATATTCTACTGTTTCGAAAAATTTAGGGTGTTTTAAATCATAGTCGCTTACATTAACTGTAAAATTATAATTTGATGTAGAGACATTTTTACAAGCTACATCAAACATTATTTTAAAAATCTCAAATAGCTGACCACTATATCTAGCCGCATCTAAAAAGTGATAAGGAGAGTAAATTTCCCCTTTGTACTCTATTCTAACGAGTATCTCATATTTTTGTATTTTTCCTGTTTTTATATTTTCAATAGGCTGAAAATAAGCGAGAACATTTTTCTTTTCAAGTGCATTACGAATACGTCTTGTCCATAAAGCGTTTATGTGAATTGTTCGCAATATATTTAATTTATCGCTATACTTTTGAATACTATTTTTTCCATTTAGTCTTGCTTCTTTAAAGGCAAATTCTGCTTTTTGAATAATATTTCCATGGTCGTTTAGTACTATGCCCAGGGTAGCAGTTAGGTGGAGAGAGATGTTATCTATGATAAATAAATTATTATAAATGTCATCTTTTATTTTTATTATTTTTTCTTCAATTGATGAAATATTTTCTTGTAAATAGAGCATAGCAAAAATATCTGCTTCTAGGTGAAACACTTGCGCATCTTTGCTATAGTTTTTTTCTAAAAATTCTGCAAAAGCATTTAGTACCTTATCCCCAAATTCAAATCCATTATGATTATTAATGACACTAAAATCATCAATATTAAGCAAAATAAGGGATTTTTTTCCAGCTGTACCAATATTTTCAGAGAGTTTCATTCTGTTTGGTAAACCTGAGACTTTATTTGTAGTCATTTTTTTATACATCTGAGCTCTATTGTCTTGAATGTCTTTAAATTGTTGATACTGTTTTATAGCTATGCGAACAGTATTAAAAAGCCTTTGCGATTCTATACATTCTCGATCTTTATAATCATTGATATCATAATGTTCAAGAATCTCATCTGTTGGAATGGGGGAGTCTTCGCTATCGATGATAATGATACGCATGTTTTCATTATTTAAAGTATGTCGAATATAGTTTACAAGCATTAATCCTGCATCTGGTGTCTCCATCGCTACATCTATAAAGGCGATAGAGATATCGCTGTTTTTCTTTATAAGCTCTTTGGCTTCTAGGGCATTTTTAGCATGTAGTATCTTCACTTTTTTATTAAATACTTTAATGCCATCAATTGTATTACTTATTATCTCATGTAATGAAATATCATTATCAACTAGTAATATCTCTAAAAAATTTATGGACACAACAATTCCTCAAGTTTAATAAAATAAAATATTTATATATTTTAAGATATTTAAACTAAATTAGTCATGAAGTATAATAAATAATAAGAGTAAATAAATAGCTTAATATTACAGTTTCTTGTAATGACGGGGTAATCGTTACCATAAACTTACACCCATAGGTATTTACTATGACATTTAAGTAGTAAAAATAGAGCTACCAATGATAACAATTATCAATATAAGAATCAGCTAAGCTTTTTTTTTGTAGTATTTCAATAAGCATTATCAAAAAGAAATTATTTATAAATATTAACATAAAAGGAAAAAAGTGACAAAAATAGTAAAACTGAGTTTAGTAGCAGTTATCACGATAGCTTCAACGGTATATGCATCCGCACCAGATGAAAGAAATCCTTCTGTAAGAAAAGCTATCCAAGGTGTAACAAAACAAGAACCCAAAGAGCTTGAT
>WFPU01000078.1 GCA_015487435.1 Sulfurimonas sp. | reverse complement strand
GATGAATGGGTGACACTAATTTTACAAAGATAACAGGAACTTAAAATAGATGCAAAACAATTCGAATAATAATAAAAACAATAAAAATGATAATAATAATTTTTTTAACCAAAATCCATTAATAACATTTGCAATATTCTCAGTAGTAATAATTTTACTATTTAAAACACTTGTTGGTGAAAACTCAACACTGAACTCAGGCAAAGGAAATCAAAGAACTCAACAAGTAAGCTATTCTGAGTTAAAAAACTTAGTAACTACTAAAAGTGTAAATAAGGTTGAGATTGGTCAAAGTTATATAAAGGCAACTTCTGCTGATGGTAATATATATACTACTAGAATTATTAGAGGTGATACAGACTTAGTAAAAGAACTTGACAAACAAGGGATTGAATATACAGGTTTTAGTGAAACTAACTGGTTTACAGAGATGTTTGGATGGTTATTTCCATTTTTAATCATTATGGGTATATGGATGTTTTTTGCTGGTCGAATGCAAAAAAATATGGGTGGCGGTATCCTTGGTATGGGTGGATCTAAAAAAATGATTAACTCTGAAAAACCAAAAACAAAATTTGATGATGTAGCTGGAGTGGAAGAAGCAAAAGAGGAAGTTCAAGAGATAGTTGACTTCTTAAAATACCCAGCTCGATATGTTGAGATTGGTGCAAAAATTCCAAAAGGTGTTTTATTGGTTGGATCACCCGGTACTGGTAAGACACTTTTGGCTAAAGCTGTAGCTGGAGAAGCTGATGTTCCATTTTTTTCAGTAACTGGTTCTAGTTTTATAGAGATGTTTGTTGGTGTTGGTGCTGCTCGCGTCCGTGACTTGTTTGAACAAGCCAAAAAAGATGCCCCTAGTATTATCTTTATAGATGAGATTGATGCTATTGGTAAAAGTCGTTCAGCTGGTGCACAAATGGGTGGAAATGATGAACGTGAGCAAACACTAAATCAACTTCTTGCTGAGATGGATGGTTTTGGAACAGATACTCCTATAATTATTTTAGCAGCTACTAATAGGCCTGAGATTCTTGACCAAGCACTACTTCGCCCTGGTCGTTTTGATAGACAAGTATTAGTTGATAAACCAGACTTCGAAGGTCGTGTAAAAATCCTAAAAGTACATATGAAAGATGTAAAAATGGATTCAGATGTTGATGTTGAAGAGGTAGCTCGACTAACTGCTGGTTTAGCTGGAGCTGATTTAGCAAATGTTATAAACGAAGCAGCACTTTTAGCTGGTCGTAAAAGCCAAAAAACTGTTAAACAAAAAGATCTATTTGAATCTGTAGAGCGTGCAATTGCTGGACTTGCAAAAAAATCAAGAAGAATTAATCCTAAAGAGAAAAAAATTGTTGCATATCATGAGAGTGGACATGCATTATTAGCTGAGACTACAAAAGGTGCTAAAAAAGTATCTAAAGTATCAATTGTACCTCGTGGATTAGCAGCTCTAGGTTATACACTAAACACACCTGAAGAAAACAAATTTATGATGCAAAAGCACGAACTTTGGGCTGAAGTAGATGTACTACTTGGTGGTCGTGCAGCTGAGGAAGTTTTTATTGGTGAAATCTCAACTGGTGCTGGAAATGATTTAGAGCGTGCTACTGATATTATTAAATCTATGGTTCAAACATATGGTATGAGTGATATAGCTGGTTTAATGGTACTAGAAAAATCTCGTCAATCTTTCCTTGGCGCAGGTGGTCCTGCTACTCGTGAGTATAGTGACAAAATGGCTCAAGATATGGATGCTTTTATAAAATCATCTTTAGATGAGAGATATAAAGCAGTTTTAGAGCGCCTAAAAGAGTATGATGGTGCTATTGAAGATATGGTTAAACTACTTTACAAAAAAGAGAATATCTCGGGTGAAGAGGTTCGTGCAATAATAATTAAATTCGAAGAGGAAAACAATATAGACTCTAAAGTTGAAATTGTAGACGATGAGATAGCTGAAGAGTTAAAACAAGATGCTAAAATGGCACAAGACAAGGAAAAAGAAGATGAAAAATAATCTTTTACCATTAGCTAAAGAGGGTTGGAGTTATGTTGCATACTCTTTCATAGCTTTTTTAGTATTAGGGTTTTTAGATTTAGAATTTTTACAGTTTTTTTCATTTTTAGCAATACTACTATTTTTATACATATTTAGAAATCCAGAGAGAGAAGTACCATCATTTGAAAAAGGTGGTATTGTCAGTCCAGTTGATGGAGTTATCACTTCCATACAAGAACTGCATGATAGTAATTTTTCATATAAAATAAGTATAGAAAGTTCTTATTTTAATGTATCTATTTTAAGAACACCTATTGAATCTAATCTCAAAAGCATCAATGTTTTAAGAGGAGCAAAACTATCTAAACTTTCTAAATTAAGAGATAAACTAAATGAAAATGTAGAGTTTGTATTTGAAGATAGCAACTCAAACAAAATCAAAGTAACGCATCAAAATGTATTAGGATTTAGTGATATTAAATTTGATGCCTTTGTATCCAAAAGATTAGTCCAAGGCTCAAGATATGGTTTAATGACAAAAGGGATTACAAACGTTTATTTTCCAAAAAATACAAAGCTAGATGTAGTTGTTGGAATGGAATTAAAAGCCTGTGAATCAATTATGGCTTATCTTTATTAGCTAAAATTTTATATGTATACAGCTTTTGTGTATCTATCTCAAAGTTAAAATATCTAGATGTAAAACCTTCATCTCCAATCTGTTTAAATTGAATTGTTGCTCCACTATTATTTTGAGCTTCTAAGTATAGAAGTCCAAGTGCATACCTGCTCTCTTTATTTGTGCGATTTTTAATCTTAGCCAATTCTAGTAATGCTATTGCATTAGCTGAATGCTCAGCTGCTGTAGATGCTACTGCTCCTAAAAACAAAGTATTAGAGTCACGTACCTTTAAATTATCTATAAGATGATTATAAAGAACATATGACTCTTCATATCTCTTATCATACAGAGAAGCTAAAGCTAAAGAACTTACAATCTCTTGTGTATTATTTACTGTAGTTTCCAAAACATCTCGAAGCTGTTTTCTTAAGAAAAACAATTTACCTGTAATTAGATTTTGCTGTATATATAGATATCTAGTAATATATGGACCATAATACAGATCGTCAAAATTAAATTTTTGTTCTTTTAAATAGTTCATAACTTTAAAAGCATACTCTTTTTGTTTTAATTCATTAAAATGAGCATCTATATACATCATATGTGGCAAAATATCGTTAGGAGAGAGGGCAACAAGAGCTTTTGTAGCGCGAGAAGCAATATCTTTATTGTTCAACTCCAACGCAATAACTACCTCTAATGCTAGATATATTGGTCTTTGTTTATAATCATTATACAACCAATCAATCGCACTTATAGCATTATTATCACTAATTTGTAAAAGAGTTTTAATAAGTTTAATATTTTCACTATCTTCTTCTAACGATATCGATTCTTTTATTGTTGCGAGTAATTTAGTGTGTTCTTTATCTAATAATTTAGCACACATTACACCATAAACACCTGATAAATAATTTTTAGCATCTAGATGAAATGATCTTATAAAATATTTGTATGCTTGTGGAATATCTCCTAATTGAGCATAAGTAAGCCCAAGATTATAGTTTAAAATTGAATGTTTAGGTTGTATTTTTACTAATTCGTTTAATTTTTCATTTGCTTGTCTTATCTTAAATGATAAAGCCATTTTAATTGCTTGAACTATACCTTTATTTACGCTAGATGATGTTGTACTTTTATTTAAATAAGTTTGAGCACTCTCTATATTATCTATAAACATATTTGAATTTCCCTTACGTATATAACTTATAGTCTTATGTGCATCAAATATTTTATATGGCGAATAATAAAATATTTTATGAAAATTTATAAATTTATCATTAACTATATTTGCCCTATAACTATCTTGTGCTTTAGCAGAATCAAATAACTCATCTTTTAGTGTAACCTTTATTGGGTATGGTTTATAAACTTCCTCAGCAAACATATCTGTTGTATTTTCTATTAATTTTCCACCAGAGGCTACAAGACCTGATTTTAGATATATATAACTCAACGCTAATGCTGATTTAACAGGTTCAATATTTTCTCTCATAGCATCTTTGAAATATTGTTTTGCCAATGTTAAATCACCAACTCTTGCATAAAGCAAACCAATAGAAAAAGCATCACTTTTTTGATACTCCTTTTCTAGGTTTTCTACAGCATCATAATTATTACCATACAAGGCATTTATCCTTGCACTTAAGTGCTTTTGCACCTCTGGATATACATCTGTTGTAGGATTATTTAATGAGCTTAGTGCTTCTAAATAATTATTTGAATAGTACTGAATCAATGTGTAATAATATGAATATAATGGTGATTTTTTCTCATTAGGAAGATATGCATAGGCTAAATCTATATAATAATTAAAACTTTTTTCATCTTTTAAGTGAAGTGAACAAACCGCTGCATTTATAGCACTTACGCATCTCTTTTCACCATTTAATATTGCCTTTGCAAATGTTTTTAAAGCAGTATCGTATTGTTCACTTTTTAATTGAGATACACCTAGGTTATATAAAGAAATCGATTCACTATACTCTGCAATTTTTTCATATAGATTTAAAGCTTTTTGTTTAGAACCATGAGAGTAAAGGTAGTTTGCTTTTGCAATCATATTTTCTAATTTACTAAGTTTTACACTCTCTTGATTGTTTTCATCTAGCTTTTCTTCTATGTAGTCTAACGAATAATCTTGTTTTTTATCTTTAGATGCACTAAACACTAATACAAGACTAATAGTTATTATAATTAGTAAAACAACTCCAATAACAGAAAAAATAATTATTTTTTTCTTTTTATTATCACTTTTAAGTTTTGGAGTGTTTGATTCTGCTTTGTAATCAGCTGCAACATCACTCTCATTAATAATAATTATCTCTTCTTCGAGCTCAGCCATTATTTACCTTAGGATCTATTGGTTAATTTAAGCAATAAAAGTACCAAAATATATAGATTGTTATAGATCTAATACTCCTCTAAATATTTCTCAAAGCTTCTTGAATTTTTATAGCTTGAATATGCTCGCTAACATCATGGACTCTAAGTATAGATGCCCCATTTTTAACCGCTTCTAAATGTAAAGATAATGTCCCTGCCAATCTATTTTCAGGTAGTGAAGACGATATCTTATCTATCATAGACTTTCTTGACACCCCAATTAATAATGGTCTATTTAGAGTCAAAAAATGTTCTAAATGCTTAATCAATGCAAGGTTGTTTTCTAAGCTTTTACCAAAACCTATGCCTACATCTAAAATAATATTTTTAATTCCAAAAGATTCTGCTTTGGTAATTCTCTCTTGAAAAAATGAATAAATATCACTTAAAATATTTTCATACTTAGGATTTTTTTGCATTGTTAAAGGGATGCCTTGCATATGCATTATTACAACTTTTGCTTTATATTTAGCACAAATTGCACACACCTCATCATTTTGTAAACCTGTAATATCATTTACAATTTTAAATCCACTCTCTAATGCTTCTTGTATAACTAAAGGCTCATATGAGTCAATACTAAAATCAACTTTTTCATAAAGTTTTTGCTTTTTAATAAGCTCTAAAATTGGTTTTATTCTCTTTAGCTCCTCTTCTACGCTAACATTTTGTGATAAAGGGGCTGATGATACAGCACCAATGTCTACTATAGATACACCATCATCTATCATTTTCTTTATCTTTTGTATCGCTTGTAAATTTTTAAATCTACTAGCACTAAAAAAGCTATCGTCATTTGCATTTACAACACCCATTATTTCAACTTTTTTAGGAGTTATAACATTTAAAATTGATTCTAATTCAACTGCTAAATTTTTAAGTCCAAATGGTTGTACTGACTCTTTTTTACTTAAGATTTTTAATTGTTTAGTAGTAGCTATCAGTAAACAATCAACATTAGGGGTTTGTCCTAAAACGGTACCACGAGGCACTGCTAAATCTGCACCAATACTTAGAGCATCTTGTTTTAAGATATTTGCACCACCTACATTTAAATCTCGTATATAAACTAAATGCAGTTTAGCTTTTGAGCTTAAAATACTTATCCCGCCACTATCTACACCTAAATTTTTTAAAAGTGTTTTGATGTCACATTGTGTATTTAATTTTTCAATCTGCATGTGCAAAACTCATTAAAATAAGCGCTAAGACACTTTGAGGACGAGAATTCAGCTCTAAAAGTCTATATGCTTTATCAAATATTTCTAATTGCTCGTTTGATAAAATAAGCTTATCAACTATAGTAGCTCTTTTATAGATTGCTTCTACTAACTCTTTAACCTCTATCTTTGAAACCCTTGCATTTGCTTTTAAAAATGTAAATACTTCAGCATAATCTATTTTTGCTAAACTCATATTAAACTCTTTTGTTTCATGAGTAATATTACCTTTAAAGATTGGTAATCTTGAGCGAACAGTTGGAAGTAAGTTTGATTTTGTTGGACTAATGATGATAAATTCAATATTTTTAGGTGGCTCTTCGAAAACTTTAAGTAAAGAATTTTGAGCTTCTATACCAAAGCTTTGAGAGCCTAAAATTATATATTTTATTTGACTCTCACTAATATAAGCTTCTGCAACAACAGCTTTGGCATGTTCTAATTTAAATTTTTCCTCTATGAAACCTACAACTCTTAAAGGATGAAGTTTCTCTTTAAGTTTTTCAAATTCGCTTGATATATCTGTAGATATTAAGATATGACCTTTTGTTGCATCATGAGGTAACATCTACCTCTCCAAACATCGCTGCATTTAGTGATAAGTCAAAAAGACGATAAACTTGCAATAATTTTATATCTAGATGTTTATCATAACTTTTTAGATTAAAACTATTTACATAATCTTCATCAAATATCCAAAAATAACTATTATCTTTTCTTTTTGCAATATCAGCTTTTTGATTATCCCCTGAACCAATATACCAAAACAGATAATCATCTTTTAATGATAAATTTATCATATCTTCAACTATATTGATTTTATCTCCACCACTAATATTGTCATAATGTGGATATAGAGAATCTAAACTTATTATAGGTAAAAGGGGTCGATCAAGTTTTTCAGAATTTATGTTATAAAGTATATAGTTGGCTAACCATTTTCTTTTATCGTCAGTTATAAGAACAATAGTTTGCCCGTTTAAAATTTGTTCAATTGCAATAGAAGTAGCAGGTGCCCAATCAAATCTAAGTTCTTCTAACCATGAAAAGTTAGAACCCTCTTCTCTTATCGTATCTAAAGTCCATTGAGCAAAATCTACATCATTAAACATATTGTTTCTACTTATCTAACTCATAAGCTCCGTGAAGTCCACGAACTGCTAATTCAGCATATTTTTCATCAATAATCATAGATACTTTTATCTCTGAAGTTGAGATCATGTTGATATTAATATTATTGTCTGCCATTGTTGAAAAAGCTAGTGCTGCTACACCGGTATGTGATTTCATTCCAACTCCAACTACTGATACTTTACAAATATCTTCATTGTATGAATCACCTTTTATCTCTCCAGTTTTTATAAAAGAATCTACAACATCTTTTGCATCTTTTATATCATTAACTGGGACTGTAAAGTCTATACTAGTACTACCATCATAAGCTTTTGTTTGAATAATCATATCTATGTTTATATCATTTTGAGCTAATTTGTTAAAAATATCAGAAGCTATACCTGGCCTATCTTTTACACCAACTAAAGAGATACGAGCTTGATTTCTGTCTAATGCGATTCCGCTTACTAATGGTGCTTCCATGATATTTTCTTCCTTTGTTATTAATGTTCCCTCTTCATTTGAGAAACTTGTTCGTGTTACTAGGTTTACATTTAATTTTTTAGCCATCTCTACTGAACGATTTTGAAGTACTTTTGCACCTAGTGATGATAACTCTAACATCTCATCATAAGAGATTTTATCAAGTTTTTTAGCTTTAGGCTCGATTCGTGGGTCGGTTGTATAGATTCCACTTACATCTGTATATATCTCACACAAATCAGCTTTTAAAGCTCCCGCAATTGCTACTGCAGATAAATCACTTCCACCACGACCAAGAGTTGTAACATCTCCATTTTCATTTACGCCTTGAAAACCGGCAATAACGATAATACGACCTGCATCAATCTCTTTTTTCATAGCAGTTGGATTTATATCTTCTATTCTAGCTTTTGTATGTTGTGTGTTTGTTAAGATTCCAGCTTTTCTTCCAGTCATAGCAACTGCTTCAAAACCCATCTCATTTAAAGCTATTGAGAGAAGTGATGCTGTTACTCTCTCCCCTGAGCTTAACAACATATCCATATCAGCCCTGCTTGGGTTAGATGAAAAATGCTCAGCATACTGTACGAGCTTATTTGTCTCACCACTCATAGCTGATACAACTACAATCACATCATTTCCCGCTTTTTTACTCTCGCTAACACGAGAAGCCACAATTTGAATGCGTTCTAAATCACCAACACTTGTTCCACCAAATTTTTGAACAATTAACATCTTATAAATAACTCTCTTTTTTAAAATAATTTATCACTTTTTTATAAACATCTTGCTTGAATGCAGCGCTTAAACTTAGTACATCATCAACATTTACAAATTTATATGCACTAAATTCTGGATGAGAAGTTTGTATATTAATCTTCGCGTCTTCACCCAATTTTAATAAAAAATATTTTTGAGTTTGACCAACGAATGGTTTCATAGAAGCAGCTATCTTAGCAGGAAAATCATAAGATATCCACTCTGGATATTCAGCGATTATATTTGCATCTTTTGTACCTATCTCCTCTTCAAGCTCACGAAAAAGTGCTTCTTGCACCTCTTCTCCCTCATCTATCCCACCTTGAGGAAATTGCCAGACATCTCGTAGGTCATTTCTTTGTGCTATAAAAATTTCCTTTTGTTGTGGATAAAGGTGTGATACCAATATCATAGCTACATTAGGACGATATAATTTTTTTTTACTCATTAGCTTCTCTGTATTTAAATATCGCGATTATACAAAAATAGCTATTAAAATAAGATTACGAGTTAATAGATTTCTTGCATAACCTAGATTCTGAATCAAGTTCAGAATGACGAAAGTTCGAGTATATAGTCATTCCGTGCTTGACACGGAATCTAGTTTTTTTGGTTATGTAAGAAGTCTAATTAAAAAATGATACACTTTCAAATGTTATTGTATATCCACATCCCATTTTGTGATTCTAAATGTTCATACTGTGCTTTTAACTCTTATGTAGACAAGTTTAATCTTAAAAAAGATTATATGGATGCCTTAGAGATTCAACTAGATCTTGAACTAAAAAGATTCAACCTTAAAAAAAACTCTATAGTGAGCATATTCATTGGTGGTGGTACTCCATCTACTGTTTCAGCAAAACTATACGAACCATTATTCAAAATTTTAGAACCTTTCTTAAAACCAGATGCTGAAATAACTTCAGAAGCTAATCCAAACAGTGCAACTAGTGACTGGCTTGCTGGTATGTTTGAGCTTGGTGTAAATCGCATAAGTTTTGGAGTGCAAAGTTTTAATGATGATAAGTTAAAACTATTAAATCGTGCTCATAATTCACAACAAGCAAAAGAAGTAGTTATAAATGCTAAAAAAATTGGCTTTCAAAATATCTCTTTAGACTTGATATATGCAACTTATGGTGATACAAAAGAGTTGCTTAACAACGATTTAACTGAAGCTATTAAACTACCAATAAATCATCTAAGCGCATACGCCTTAACCATAGAAGAAGGCACACTTTTTGAGACTAAACCTCAAATGTCAAAAGAGAAATTAGAACTTACTTCATGGTTCTTTGAATCTATCACAAATAACGGATTTGAACAATATGAGATAAGTAATTTTGGCTCATACAAAAGTAAGCATAACTTAGGTTATTGGCACTATAAAGATTATATTGGTCTTGGAAGTGGCGCTGTTGGAAAACTAAAAAATGAACGTTTCTATCCAACTAGCAACATTGACAACTATATACTAAATCCAATAAATATTGATTCAGAACAACTAAGTGCTGATGAGATAAAAATGGAAAAGATTTTCTTAGGACTTCGCTCATATGTAGGTATAAAAAAAGAAAATTTAGATAAAAATGAATTAAAAAAAGCACAATTATTAGTGGATGAAAAAAAGTTATATTTTAAAGACAACACTTTTTATAACTATGATTTTCTTTTAGCAGATGAGATTGCATTATTTTTATCCTAAGACTTAGTAGCCTTGTTAATAAAATTTATTTTGTTTTATTTATGATTTAATTCACTATATC
>WFPU01000077.1 GCA_015487435.1 Sulfurimonas sp. | reverse complement strand
TGCTTCATATCCTCTATAACTTCATTTAAAAGAGTATCAAGTCTTTGAATATCGCTTACAAATTCAACATTTTCAAGGACTTCATATCTTTTTAGCTCAACACCGCCCTTTAAATCTATATGATACATTTTTTTAATATGCTTGTGATTATGCAAAAAATTGATATTAAGCAACTGCATAAGGTTTGATTTGCCACTTCCAGATTCACCAATGATTAAATGGTGGTCGAGCGTATTCATATCACGGTAATAAAAGCCTTTTTCATAGATTCCAAGAAAGATCTTATCTTTTTTAAACAAGTAGAAATCTATCTCATAGAAAGTTGGCAGTTTATAAAATGATAGGAGTACATTTTTCTTTTTTATTGGGTGGATAGCAACCTCATAGCCGTTTTCAATAAGTCCAAGATAATGAACGATTTTCTCTTTATTCTTTCGATAATTGTCTGTGTCTATGGAGGTAAGATTCTGATAAAGCAAAGTAAAGCATTCTAATCCCTGCGTATATACCTCTTCAATCGTACTTTTTGAGCGTACATATTTCAGTTTTCTGAAAAAATCCAAAAACAGTGTTCGCCTATTTCGCACATTAATCAAAGTATTGTGTGAAAATATTGAGTGAAAATTCAGTGAATACGGGAGCAGTATATACTTCCAGTATCTCATATAAAAATACACTGTGTGGATTATGCTAAAGATTAATAACATATAAAGCAATGGTAAGCTTTCTCCAATATTGCTATAAAAAAATCTCCACACGATGACCCACATACCAAGAGCCAAAAAGCTCTTGATTAGTAAAGTTCTAAAAAAGCTGATAATGCCGTAAATCATGGCTTTACTTTACGATCGGCTCTATCTGTGTGAAATAGAGCTTGTTTTGATAACTCGATACTTTTACGGGGATTTTTACAGCTTGCCCCTCTTTTAGATTTTGAATATCTGAATGTTCAGTCATTTTGACTTGCTGAATTTCAACTCCACCATTATCTTGCTTATTTAAAAACTGGGCATAAACTGTCTCTTGCTCTTCGAACTGTTTTTTTGCAACCGCATAAACCTGACCTATGAATATTAATTTTGTGTTCATGATGACACTCCTGTGTAAATTTTTATAATGTTTTGTTTTTTATAAACAGGCACTCTGTCTATAAAAAATGTAAAGCTACTTGTGATATATGAGTAGCCACCTCGTTCTGTTTGCCTGCGAATCACTTTTTTTAAGATTACAAAGCGATTTTTTAAAAGTGATTTATATCGTTTGACTCTATTGCTTATATTTTTTATCGTGGTTATTTTTGCAAGGCTCTCTAATATCAGATAGAAGAGATTTATATTTTTTGTACGAGCCTCTTTTAACAGAGACTCTTTCATTTCGCTATCAAGAGCGTAATAAATGGTTCGATACTCTGCAAGTGTTAAAGGCAGGTTGGAAGTTGTAATCATTCGTATTTTAAAGATTCGTTTCCAGCCGTCTAATACACGAGCAAAAAAAATATCAGTACAATTTTTCAGGTTTTTTGTAATGTATTTCATTACATATTTTGCCGCACGATTGATTCCCGTTTTATAGGAACTGTCGCTTTTATTTTCTTCTGATTCGTCTGTTTGAGAAAAATCAGACTGATTCAACTCAAACTCATTAATAATCTTAACAAATTCTTTAAATAAAATCTTATTTTCTTCCTTTGGAATAAAAAAAAGTATATGAAAATGAGGAATCATAGTTTTATGAGCCTCGATGACCTTGATATACATAAGGTTTGAAAGCTTGTTTTTTACTCTCTTATAAAATGTTCTGTAAGCTCTGTTGAGATACTCATAACCCGCTTTAATAGCTGTTTCAATATCTTCAAATATAAAATCGAGATTGAGATTTGTATATAGTCTGTTGCCTTTATACTCTATGCTTCTAAAAGGGTGAAACTGACTCGGAAGCGTTAAGGTTATAAAGACTGGCACAAGCTCTTTTTTTCTTGCAAGTGCTTCAATAGTATAGATTTTTTGTTCTATGCTTTTGGTGTATTTTTTATAATCTTTTTCAAATGAGTGGGTAATTTTATATGCCTCACCTGTTTTCAAATTGGCAAACTCAACGCGTCTGAAAAAATTCTGCTGATTTTTTTCTTTTTCAAGACTTGTTTTATAACATTTGTCTATCAATGCGTTATATTCTTTATATCTCGTTGTTTTTTGTAGTCGTTTATTGGTGTAAAGCATATTGAACCTCCTAATATGTTTTACACCTAAAAGGGGTAGTTTAAAATTTTAGTTTATGATGACACCGAAAGGAAAGATATTATTGTTATAGAGGGATTTTTTGAAAAAAGTAGAAGTTTGAAAATAAAAGTGATTAAAAATAAAATAATTTATTTATAGCCCAAAAAACAGGGCTATAAATTTATTTTAACTCTTCAATTGAATATTTATGAGTTTTATAAAGACTCATAGTTTTTCCATTTCCAACTTTATACTCTATTGCATAACCAAATAATATTTTATTATTTAATGAAGTTATTTTAACTGTATCGGGAACTAAAATTGTTTTAACTCCCTCTGGTGGTACAGAAAATGAAGGAATGTTTCTAATGTCATTTCCCCTGTACTCAGCTAGCGAGAGTACTTTTAAAAACTTGGAAGTTTTATTCGTAAGCGTTAATCTATTGTCTTTATATTCCAAAACTATTGACTTGTCGGATAAGACATAGTGTAATTTGGGTGTAGGTATTAACACTTTTCCATAAGCTAAAAGTTTTACTTTGAGTGTTGGGTTTTTAATATATTTTATAGCACTTGGATTTTGCTGAACCGCGACAAGCTGAATGTTTTCGCTTGGGTTTTTGATATATTCTATAGCAATTGGGTTTTGCTGAACAGCAGCAAGTTGAACCTTTTCACTTGGATTATTGATATATCGAATAGCTAACCCGTCTCGTCTGACAGCAGCAAGTTGAACCTTTTTAGTTGAATTTTTTATAAAATAAACAGCTCGACCTATTTCATTTACAGCTACAAGTTGAACCTTTTCATTTGGATTTTCTATACATTGAATAGCCAATCCGTCTCGTTTGACAGCAGCAAGTTGAACCTTTTCAGTTGGATTTTGGAAAGAACAAATCTTCATACCTCCGTATTTCTTTATAGCGATTAGTTGTAATTCTTCTATTGGATTTTTGATAAAAAGAACGGCAGACTTATCTTGTTTCACAGCGGTAAGCTGTAATTTTTTACTTGGGTTAGGGATAAGTTCTATAGCTGGACCATAATTGCTTACAACTTTAAGCTGAGTTTCCAGAGGAGCATTTTTTAAGTCACTTATTTTTTCTACTCCATAAGGTACTAAATATTTTTGTTCATAATCATGAATGCGCTTGGAGTGTGGATTTGGAGTAGCACCTCCACACCCACTTAAAGCAACTATAAAAGTAGTAATTGCTACATACATTAACATTTTTTTAAACATTTCTTCATTCCTTTGTGAAATTTAAAACATATTATCAAAAAAAACTTAAGAGTTTATTTATTTTCTATATTTGGAAAATTTATTTCCTCTATATCTAACTTCTCAATACACTCTTTTAAAAATTTAAGTTCAGCATGAGTATAGCGTTTTTTGTTTTCGCTACTACCTGCATGTCCCATAAGTTTATCTACCATAGAATCTTCAATTTTCCCTGCAATTCTCGTTGAGAAAGTGTGTCTAAATGAATGGAAATCGACTTTTATTTTTTTATCTTCAAGTTTTTCTTTACTAATCCACTCTTTTTTAAAATTCATGCTATTGAATTTTTTAGAGAATGCTTGACCATAGCCCTTATTTGCCGTATGATAAAGCTGTGGAAAAACTCGCTCTTGATTTTCTGCTTTCAATTTTTCCACATACTTCAAAAATCCTAATTCTATAAGCTTTGAATGTATCGGTACAATTCGTCTTGACCTTAAATTTTTAAGTTTTTGATTAGGATTGACTTTATCTACTCGAAAAAAGTAGATTCCTTCCTCTTCTTGAATATCATTAACATAAAGTTGGGCTATCTCATTGAGCCTCATGCCAGTAAACAAGCCTATCAAAGGAATATAAATCCTGTCTTGCTCTTGTTTTAGATACTGTTGAAGTTTTGTTGTGTACCAAGAGCTTGAAAAGAGTGCATTAAGTTCCTCATTTTTAAATGAATCTCTCTGTTGTGTTTCTATATCTGCAATTCTCTCTCTTTCAGCTTTTGAAGGCATTGTATATTTATTGTTTAGCCTGTTTTTATCTAGCCGCTCTGCGATGACTGCATAATCCAAGTACATATTAACGCGTCTGATTTTCTCTAAAGCTGTTTTTAGAGATACTTTTTCGAGTGATTCGCTATCTATTAATTTTGCCAACTCAAAATAGTTGTCTTTATATTTTTCTATAAGCTCAATATTTTGCTT
>WFPU01000076.1 GCA_015487435.1 Sulfurimonas sp. | reverse complement strand
GTCTTAAAGAGGAATTCGATCTTGCGTTAAATAACAGACTTATGTATATATTTACAAGTGTAGAACCGGGTGGGCTCTCTGTGACACCAAAGATTAAACGTTTTAAAATTCGCTCTGTATTTGATTCTGGGCTATCCGCCTACGATAAAGCCTATAGCTATACAACACTTGCTTCACTCCAGAGAATATTGCATATGCCGAGTAATTTATACGATGGAATACACATCTATTCAGCCAATCCACGTGAAGACATTAAACGATTAAGAAAAGCCTTGCCTATGAGTACAACTATTCGAGGGTGGTGGGAAGACAATGTGAACTTTTTTGCAGCCTTGGAGATGGAGAAAGCCTCCTTATTCATTGTTTTAATGCTTATTATCCTCATTGCAGCCATTAACATTATATCTTCTCTTTTAATGACGGTAATGAACAGAAGAGGGGAAATAGCGCTTTTACTCTCACTTGGTGCAACGAAAAATGAAATAAAGAAGGTTTTTCTTTATCTTGGTGTTGTGATTGGCATCAGTGGTATTCTCGCTGGTGTTGTTCTAGGCTTAGGTGGTATTTGGGTACTTGGTACTTTTGATAT
The DNA here is from genome assembly GCA_015487435.1 of Sulfurimonas sp. Taxonomy (GTDB): domain Bacteria; phylum Campylobacterota; class Campylobacteria; order Campylobacterales; family Sulfurimonadaceae; genus Sulfurimonas. The sequence goes on along the minus strand of WFPU01000076.1, from coordinate 1,789 downwards.
CATACATCTGCCAAAAGATGTCTACCCAACATCTACACTTCCACTCGATTTAAGTCTTCAAGACTTCTTTTTAATTATTAGCGGTGCATTTGTGATTGTTCTTGCCTCTGCTTATTATCCTGCTAAAAAAGCAAGTGAGGTTAATATTCTCACAGTGCTGAGAAATGAGTAGTTTTTACCTGTATAAATAAAATTGCTCTTACTTCTTTGAACTGTTAGAATCTATACTGTCTGCAACATCTTTAACAAGCTTATATGGTAGTGTCAATGTTCTAAGTATAATATTTAAAGGCGCAACAGCAATGTCTCTTGCAAGCATCGTTTTTACTTTTGGATCGGTTAGTTTTCCTGTGATCTTTAGAGTAGTAGAGATGCTTTGCCCGTCAAATATTATATAGCCAACAAGTGGTACCTTAGAGAGGTTACTGCCCAGATCTGTTTTCAGATTGAGCGCGACATCAATATTGTTATATTTGATGCTTGCTTTGCCTTTGCCGAGAATCTTAATTTCCTTAGAACCAAGATAGATATCAGATATATTAAAGATGTGGTCTTTTGAGTGAAACTTCATATAAGCATTTTCTACATAGAGCCCTTTTTTATTATAACCAGGGAGGGAGAAAGTGGCTAAGGAAGGAACAGTATTAATAAAAGCAAGAATATTGTTCAGGACAACATAGTCTTGAATTGTAGTGTTCTTAATATAAAAAATTCCCTTATAATCATCAAAAGTTCCATTCATAGAAAAGTCTAAACTCCCTCCACTAAACTTAGAGAGAGAAAAAAGCTTCTCCATAAATTTATCATTGAAATTATTGCCATATAAGTGGAAGATGTTGTTTTGGAGTTTAAAACCAGCTTTCCCCTTTGCATGTGTGAGTTGTGCTGTTACGATACCATTATAGTACTGTAAGTTCATTGTATCGGATATAACATATCTACTGTTGCCGACATAAAGGTAAGAATCTTTTCCAGAGACAAAAATATTCATCTGTTTTTCTTTTGATTTTGAATCTTTTGTTTTATCAATTAAAAAGTTTATAAAACCAACCAGATCATCTACATTCAGACCACACTTCTTGAGATTGATCTTTACATCTTGCGCTACTTTGACACTCACTTTATCGTTTACGTTAAAGTAAATATGCTGCTCTTTAGTTATATAACCTTTAATCCTATATTTATTGATTATTTTATCTTTTTGCGTTAAAAGTTTATATTTGTAGTATATAGAGCCTTTAAACTTTGTATATTTATCACTACTCTTTTTATAAAAGCTTACCTTGCCGTTCTTTATATTGTACTTTTGTAAAAAATCTGAATTTTTAGCAATAAGACCGAGGGAGTGAAGATTGAGCATCCATCTCTTTTCATTGAGAACAAAATCAGCATGCAATTGTTTGGAAGTGATTTCTAGGTTCTCTTTTGGTGTTGTCAGTTCAAGATTAATTGCACGTTTATAGTAGAGAATCTTTTGACTTTGTGGGTTAATTAAAATAAAGTTTTTTAAATTTATATCCGCAGTGTTGGTTTTCAGGTCATAATTGGCACTTATTTCAGTGTTGATATATTTTCCAATTTCAAGCTGAGTATGCTTCAGCAGTAAGCGCTCTTTTTTTACGTCAAAAGAGAGATCTTTGACCTTATATTGGGAACCATTTACACTGAAAAAAATGTTATTTTGAGAACTGATAGAAAGGTGTTTGTCATAATGTAAGTCAAGTTGCATATTGGACTGGTCTAATTTAATTCCTTGGTATTTAAAATGAAGTAAATCAAGTTGCAAATC
>WFPU01000075.1 GCA_015487435.1 Sulfurimonas sp. | reverse complement strand
GTATCTGTGTTGAACATGTCAATGCAAAACTCAAAGTCTTTCAGATACTAACACAGAAGTATCGTAATCGTAGAAAAATGTTCAATTTACGCTTCAACTTGATATGTGGATTAGTGAATTTTGACCGTGGGTTTGAAGTGAACTCAAATTGAGTTTTGCAAGAAGTCTTATGAAAAAAACTTAACTAGCTCTTCTCGCATTTCATAAAATGATTTCGGATTAATTGTTAAGCCCATCAGACCTTCATCTAGTTCTTTTACATATTTCTTATTTTTAAAAGATTCCAACCACAATGTTTTAAAACTTGCATCATCGTGATATAGTTTGTCATATTTCATTATGAGCTCTTTTGTATATTGTGGTGTAAATTTGTCCTCACTCAATTGAAAAAACGTGAGCATATCAAACAGGTCTCTTGATTTTACTCGTTTATAGAACATTAAAGATTTCATTTTGAAAATCGTATCCAAAGCTGCGATTTTTATATTGCCGATTTTTGTGTAAGTATCTTCTGCGAAAATATCTTTGGCACCTAAGTGTCCACTTCCATCATAAAACTGTATTTTAACACCGTTGATGACCCATGTTTGCAGATAGTACTCTACATTACTGCCACCAATTAGGAAATCATTTTTGATAGCTTCATTAGGATCAATATAATCAACGTTCTCTATTGTAAACTTTTCTATGCATGCTTCAATAAACTCTTCTATATCTTTGAGTGGCAATTCACCTAAAATACAGAAGTCCAAATCCTCTGAGATTCTATGTTCAAGATGATAAGACATAGCCGTACCACCAACCAACCTAAAATCATTCTTCTCAAAAATCTGGTGACTCTCAATGGATGGTAATAGTTCTTTTATACGCTCAGTCATCTACTGCTCACCTACTATTTTTTTTATCTTAAACATAGCATTGTAGGAGATGTTGTTTGCTTCTGCCATAGCAATAATACGCTTCTTTGAATACTTCTCTTGCAACATCTCTATATAACGCTCTTTAGGGTTTTCGAGAATCTTCTCTACAGGAGGCAGAGGATACTCTCTTTTATATCTTTTTTTTGAAATAGCATACTCGATTTGTTCTTTGGATTCATTATAATCTGCTGGGCCAAGAGTGGCTTCTATCTTTTTAAGTACTCTCTTCAACCTTGCACTTCCGAAGAGGTATAACAGGGTATTTGTATCTGCTTGATTTGGTTGTTTTAGATAAATCGCGATTAGATTATCTATCTCTATAAGTGAGTTGTCTTCTCGTGAGTAGAGCAGATCTTTGTGAAACCATTCTTTGTGCAGTTTTATCTTTCTTGTTTTTGTGCTGTACTTTGGTGTAAACTCTTCACTCTCCAACAATGACAATACCTCTTTTTTACTGAGTGTTCGTAAGAGTTTCATCAGTTTTTTTCTTTGTGGATTTCTATCCCAGTCACTTAAGGTGCTGTCTGCTATACCTAATATATTTTCTATCTCTTGTAATCTCATAAGCAACTCCTTGAATATTATTATAACCGAATATCGGTATATATACAAATATATAAAATTGGTTAATTTGAAATTAATTACATATTTAACTATAATATTACATATATTTAAAAAAAGGCAATATTATGGAAGAAAAAGAAGTAATTGGCAAAAGAGTTAATTTAAATATTAAAAATATCAAAAGAATAAAAATAATGGCAACTCTTCTTGAAAATGAGGTAAAAGGTCTCAATGAGAAGAAAAAGCTAGATTATATCATCAATAAAGCAATAGAGTCCTATTATGGATCAGATGAGATCAAAGAGCTCCTTGACCTCTAATATCACTACGCTTTACCGTGAAGTAAACGGTAGAGTAAGATATTACAAGATCAAAACCTACCTGACCCTCTTTGGGGAATACCTACTTATTCGTGAGTGGGGAGGCGTAGATAATAAAAAAGCTACTGGACAAAAGCAAAGTTATTTTTTAACCTTGGATGACCTTCAGGCTGCTATTGAGAAAATTATTACTCTTAAAAATAAAAAAGGGTATGCTAATTAAACTGATCTTATTTCAAACATATATGTCACATTATTATATTGTTCAATACCTGATGTTACTTTTTTTAACTCTTTTAACTTTTGATTCACTAGTGCAAGATTTTTGTTCTCTGTATCATAAATAACAACAGGTATATATGTGTTTAATCCTTTGTTTAAATCATTTCCTCTAAATTCAATATAGCAAACATCTGCATATTGATGTAAATCAACCAAATTATAAACTTCAAAATGCAAATCTTTTTGAGCTCCCTGAAGAATAATTAAACTTTTTTTATTATCTGGGTATATCTTTTGTTTTAAAATATATGATTCTAGAATCAAGTTCACTAATACTGAAGCAGTTGTGTGATGTTCATACTTATAGTAGTTTATTTTGTTTATTTTTCTATTTAGTGTAATATCATATTGAAGATATTCTGATATATTCTCATTCAATCTTGTAAGATAATTTATGATACTTTTATCATTGTATGCGTTTACTGATATATCCAAATCATCTAAAAGAGTTTTTTTTACATCTCTATAGATGTATTCCTCTACTTTTATCCGTGCTTGTAACACTTGTTTTTTAAATCCTACATCATTTAAACTATTTTTTCCTTCCACTTTAAGTTTATCTATTTTATTTAAAAGTTTAATTAATTGCTTGTAAGTATCATAATCTGACAATTCTATTATTTGTATTAAAATCTTTTGAAAAATTTTTAGAGAAAAATCCTTTCTATACGAAGAATTAAAAATACTTCTTATTAAACTCTTCAACTGCTGATAATGTTCTTTCCTTCCTTTAGAAAATAATCTATCTATATATAATGCTGTTATCTGATGATGCTGTTCTGCCACATCTTGTGCTAAATTATCTTGCTGAAAATATCCAAAAATATCAAATGAGATATTATTGTAGGCTACTTTGTCCTGATCATATAACAAACAACCATGTGGACTTGCATCAAAATAAAAAATCTCATTATATTGGGCACTTATGGTTGATATAATATTGTTAAAAACATATTGATGATTATCTTTCCGACCATAAATTAAATAACTCTTTCCATACTGAAAATATTTCTGGACTTCATTCATCTTATAATATCCTTTTTATATTCTTCTATCTCTTCCAGCAATTCAAAATGTATATAACTCTGAAAAGTTACAGCAGGAAAGGCATGTCCCATCACGATTGAAAAATCCAACAATATATTATTATCATTGTATCTTGCTTGTCTTCTTTCTAAAAACCAATATGTTGCACACGAATGTCTTAAAGAATGTAATGTTGCATAACGATTAACCTGCTTCTTGATAATGTTATTCAAGATTGTCAATTTTGAAAACTCTATCGTTTTAGTGAAAATTTTTAAACTTTTTTGATCGAAATCCTTAAAAAGGTATCTCGGTTTACTATCTCGGTTTTGACTTTCTTTTAAAAAATCTTGAATTAACTTAGCATGTTCTTTGTTAGCTACTTTAAAACAGACTCTTCTTATTGCATTTGAAGATTTAAAACTATCAATATTTTTTATATCTTTCAGACCTTTTGTATCAACATTGATCGTATATATATTCTCTGTAATATTTGAATCATATATATAAAATGGTTCTTTACATATATCTTTATGCGCTCTTGTCCGTAATTCATTTAATCGTAATCCTGTATAAAATGCCAACAATACATATGCTTGGAATTGAAGAGTGACAAATTTATAAAATTTTGCATACCTTTTTTTTCGTTTTTTTGCCTCTTCTCGAAAGTAAATCTCAACAGCATTTAAAATCACATCGAGCTCATCATAAAAAATTAAAGATTTAGGCATATATTTAGCTTGTATAGACTTCTTCGAAAAATGTTTTCCATTGTATGTAAAAAAATCCCTTATTAGATATTGGAGTTTTTCAATACTTTTAGCTGCTAACCCTTTTTGTTCGTATGTTCTTACAATAAAATATAATTTAGCCTCATCTATATGCTCAAAATCTGTAAAAACAGAAAAAAACTGCTTTTTCAAAAGATTTATATAATTTACAAACGTATTAAATTTTATCTTTTCAGCTATTTTCTTACCAATATATATCCGATCAATCAAGTACACAATATATTCTAAAACCATCCCTGTTGAAATATCTGTTTCCTTCTCTATCATATTTTTGATCTGCTTTTTCACATGTTCCAAATCTTCTTGATTTACCTCATCTGATTTCATTTGTAATAAATTATATTTTTTTCTATCTTTATTAAAATAAAAGAGGGGAGCGATTTTTTGGTCATAATCAAATTTTGTATCACTTGGCATCTCATCTACATAATCTGAATATTCATTTATTTCCTCAGGTTTTTTATTAATACATACAAGATTGTTGTTTTCTAATGCTATTAAATGTTGTGGGACCTTATCTCCATATAAATAATTGAGTTCCCCTATTGATATTGGAACACTATGGATTTTTTGATATTTCAAAGCCATTATAACACCATTAGTGCTTTGCATATCAACAAATAAAAGTGCTCTTCTGAGGTTGTTTTTAAGGACTTGTTCACCAAAAAAATCTTTTATTTTATCTTTTGCTTTTTTTTGTAGATTATCGGGATTATCAAACACCTTATCTTCTCGAGATCTATTTGTTAGTAATAACTTTAATAACTTAACTCCTTGCCTAATTTTTAATGTATCAAAAAAGACAAATCCATCCTCCAACTTCTCTCTTTGAACAATTTGGTATGCTTTTTTGTTATCAATAAAAAATAGATCTTCTACTTTTGCCAACTGCAATGCTTTTTCATTCCAGCTCATCTCTTCTATCAAACTCATACACATATATGTGGCAAGTTCTAAATTTTCTTTCCATAGCTCATTAAGAATGTATTTCTTAAACTCTTGTACCTTATCTACTATGTAAAATTTTTCGGGTGCCAAAAAATTATGAAATTTATTTATTTGAACTAGAGGCTCTTTTATTGGATAACAATCCGATGTATGTGAGATATAGTCCATATTTTTAAGATATTCAATAAAATCATATATTCTATGAGAATGCATACGCATATTAATTACTGCTTCTGATTGAGAGAATAAAATTAGGAATGCCTCTGTAAATTTAAAACGATTATGTCGTATAGGCAATTTTTGCTTAGAATTTTCTCTAAGAATATCAAGTAATACTCTATACAATTTTAAATATTTTTTTGGGATATCTTGAGATTTTTGATAGAGATATTCAAATGCTTTTTCAAATTCTAACTGCATTAATAATATCCTTTATTTTGTAAGCTTTTTCAATTTCTGAAAGAAGCTCTGTAAATTTTTTTCTATATGCACCAATATCATGAAAGCTATAAATACCTAACACTTCACCTCCATTAATTCCATGTCCCATAAAAGCATTCAAATCATCTTGTGTTATATTCGCATTGGTTGCAATAGTAGTGATTAAATGTCTTCCGAAATTTAAGGATATCGTATCAAACTGTTTGCTTAATTGTGTATACTTCTGTGAAAAAGGAAATGAAGAAAAAACTTTTTTTATATTTGCAATTGTTGCTGGTATCACCTTATTGCTATCATATAACACGACTGCTTGATTATTAATTTTTAGTTTATTTAGCACTTCAAGATAGTTCTTAATAATCTGTTTTCCAAGAGGTGTCAAAGGAATCTCTCTATATCCAGAATTTTTATATTTTCCTTTTTCTTTGATCATGAGTATATTCAAACTCCAACTGATTCTATCAAAATCCACAGACTGTTTAAAATCTCTTGTCCCTAGCAATAAGCTCAATGAAAAACGCACATAAATAGAATAAAGATTGAATCTTGTATATCTATCTAATCTTCTTTCTTTTTTAAATATTGCTTCTATTTGGTTTAAAAAAACAACAAAAGCACCTTGCTCTACAATTTTTTTAGATCCTGCTAATGGATATTTTGTATTGATTACAGTGGGTTGGAAATTATTAAGCACTTGCCCAAACACTTTGTTTTGTATCTTTGCCTTTATACTAAGCAACTCAACATATTCTAATAACCATGAAGAATATTCAGAAAGGTTGGATGAAGTCGCTGTGTATGCAATTCTTGGTGTTGTATTTTGATCTATATTCTCTGTCGCTAATAAAATTTCAGTATTAATCGTTTTATGTATTAATTGCTTGTGAACTATTGCACTATTATAAATTTTACTATGTCTAATTTTTAACTCATAGTGCTTTACTTTTTTAAAATCTTTATTACACTCAGTAATAGCTTGTTTATAATCTTTGTCCTTAAATTGAATAGAAAGTTTTCGTAGGTACTGTATATAATGTATCAACTCAAAAGGAATCTTATATTCAACTTCCATTTGTGTTTTTACACCTGTTTTTTCATCAAACTGCTCAAATTTTGCAAATAAATCAGTATTTAATTTTAGCTTTACAGTATTATTGTCATATGTATACTCTTTTTTAGACGCGAAAAATCGTCTATTTACTTGTTCCGGTTTTATACCCATTACAATAGCTAACACAAAAACACCTATGTAAAATTCTTTTTCCGCATTTGTCTTTATATCTTCTGATAATAAATATTGTAGAAATTTACTCAAAACACCAATACTAGGTATTGTATATAATGATGGCAATAAAAGTTTATTTTTTGCAATAGCTGCACTTATAGCTTGAATACGTTTTTTTTGTTTTGATTTGACATTGTCCTTACCAAGTTTAACTTGCATACTTTCCTTTAATTGATTATCCTCTTCACTTCTTTCTTCTTTACTGATAGGATCTTGATTTTTTTTGGCCTTTGTTGTAAAAAAATCAATATTTACATATTTTTTATTTTGATCTGTAGTATCTTTCTCTTCATATTCACTGCTCTTCTTTGTTTGTTTTCTTTTTATCGCTTTGTTGTAATAATTTAAAAAAACTGTTTTAAAGCCAGTTAATTTTAAATTTTTTACGGTGATATTACTTTTTACACAATATATTTGTTTCTCATATATAAACCTAAAACTACAATCATTTTTAGCTGACTTTAATACTATTTCCTTTGTTTCAATTGCATCAATTATATCTGTAATCGAAATTTCTTTACAACTAGGCTTCTTACTATGTTCCATTCTATAATTTTCAAAGTCTAATAAAGTCAATTGCTTCGGATTACTTGTGAATTTAAAGTTCTTTATTTCCATATAGTATTTACTACTTAAATAATATATCTGTGCTATTTCAACAATATGAACAAAATATCGTACCAAACTAGAAATATCACTATCTTTTTCTTGGTCATATAAAATTTTATATTGAATATGAAATTGCAAAATTGCATTTGCCATAGATTGTATTAACGGGTAGCTATTAGTTAATTTATAATATAAATAAGCAATAAAATAACTATCAAAGTGTCGATCACCCTTTAAGTGCGTCATACTGACATTTTTAGATATTTCAGGATTATCTTGAAAGATTGTGATTGTTTTCAAATATTTTTCAAAATCATCTTTAGAAATTTCATAAGT
>WFPU01000074.1 GCA_015487435.1 Sulfurimonas sp. | reverse complement strand
CCTTCAAGCTAAGATATTTGAAGAATCAAAAAAATATAAATGTTTGTGTAACTGTGTTGATTCAGTAGAGTATTGCGATTTTATATTTCCCTCATACATTAAAAAAGATGATTTGACTATAGCAATTTCAACATCTGGAAGCTCCCCTGCTGTGTCTAAATATCTAAAAACATATTTAAAAAACTTAATTCCAGAGGGAATAAGTGAGTTTTTAAAAGAGATGAAAAATTTCAGAAAAACAATGCCAAAAGGTAAGAGGAGGATGCATTTTTTAGATAAAAAGGCTAAAGATTACATAGATAGCTGGAGCAAAAAGTAATTATCTAATCTGACCACTTCCATAAATTTTAAATTTATATGTTGTAAGTCCCTCTATCCCCATTGGACCGCGGGCATGAAGTTTGTTTGTGCTTATTCCTACTTCTGCGCCAAATCCAAAAGCTCCACCATCTGTAAAACGAGTTGAAGCGTTTACATATACAGCAGCAGCATCAATAGCATTTAAAAATTGCTCCGTTGTTGTGATATTTTCAGTAATAATAGCTTCAGAATGACCAGAACCAAACCTAACTATATGCTCAATCGCACCATTTACCCCATCTACTACTTTTATATTTAAAATATTAGCTAAATATTCTGTATCATAATCTTCATCAGTTGCATTAGCTACATCTATGATAGCTTGAGTCTTTGCGCAACCTTTTAACTCTGTATGAGCTTTATCAAATTCAACTTTTAATTTTGGTAGTGCTTCATCTGCAATATCTTTATCAACAAGCAAAGTCTCCATAGCATTACAAACGCCAGGGCGTTGTACTTTTGCATTTATTGCGATAGCTATTGCATTATCTAATTTTGCATCTTTATCTATGTAAGTATGGCATTGCCCCTTGTCATGCTTTACTACACTTACAGTTGCGTTTTCACTAACATGCTTGATAAGTCCTGCTCCTCCACGAGGAATAATTAAATCAACATATTTATCCATCTTAATAAGTTTATCTACACCCTCTCTTGAAGCATCAGGGATTAAAGAGATTAAAGCCTCTGGAAGATTATTTTTTTTCAAAACATATTGAAGTACTTTAGCTATAGCTTCATTAGAATATTGAGCTTCTTTACCACCTTTTAACACACAAACATTTGAGCTTTTAAAACATAAAGCTGCTGTATCACTTGTAACATTTGGGCGAGATTCATAGATAATACCTATCACACCAATAGGGATACTTACTTTTTGAATATTTAATCCATCTTCAGTTATCCAACCATCAAGTACACGACCAACAGGATCTTTTAAAGCTGCAATCTCTTCAATTGCAACTGCCATAGCGTCAATTCGCTCTTCATCAAGAAACAATCTATCCATAAGTGCAGATGAAAGATTATTTTTTCTACCATTATGCATATCTTTAGCATTAGCTTCCAATAAATTCATTAAATTACTTCTAAGAGCCGCTGCCATCTCATTTAAAATTCTGTTTTTTTCTTTGCCGCTGATAGTAGATAATACTCTACTTGCATCTTTTGCTTTACTTAAAAACTGTTCCATTTTTTGCCTTAATCCTATATTAAATGTATCATAGCATATTTATGTAATTATAACGATACTAACCTTCACGATAAATACAAGTAAATCAAACATATTAGTTCAAGTTTTACTTAAGCATTTGTAAAATTTAATATTTTAAAATGAATTTTTATCTAATGTCATTACAGCTGTATTTAAACTACCAACAAACTTGGTTTCTTTGTGAGGAATCATAACGCCTTTTACAGGCTTGTAATCATCATATTTAGTTAAAAATTCTAATTGTCTTGGTCCCATTTGAAGCCTGCCTATAGTTTTTTCTATCAGTAGTGTTTTTTTAGAAACTATGTACTCAACTTTCATATTATTTTTTTCTAATTCTAATATATATTGTTTAGAATTTTGAGTTATATTTAAGTTTTTAATTTTATTTTTTAAAACAAGTGGTGTATAAAGTCTCATAAGTTGAAGTTTTACAGCATTTATCATTGGACCTTTAATTTGTGTAGTCTTACCTGAAAATATTTTTTGTGCAGAATCTTTGTTTATAATCCTTATTTCCGTTTTATGAGGATAAATTATTTCTGTACGAAGATAATTAGGCATGACAACTTCTCTATTATCAAAACCACTATCATCAGAAGACATAAACTCTATTTTCCAAGTTTGCTTGTAGTTTAAAAGTTGCAAGAGACTCTCTTCTCCACCATAAGATTTAATCATCTCATTTATTATTGCATGTTTGTCTAAATCTTTTGCATTTAGAGTGCTAAAGAAAAGAAATGTTATTAAAAAGACGCTTATTATTTGTTTCATTTTGTACCTACTTTATTTAATTTTTGTTTTGTTATTGTGGAAATTTAGTTGGTATACTAATATCCATAGTTTTACCCTCTAAAGTTCTTAAAAAAGCAACAAGTTTTTCTATCTCATCTATGTTTAAATTTCTATCTATTATAAGATGAGATAAATCCTTTGCATTTGTAAATCTTCCACCATTTCCACATATTGCTACCGCTTCATGCATAGTTTTTACAGAACCATCATGAAAATATGGCGAAGTTTTTGTTATATCTCTAAGAGTAGGAGTTTTCATCTCGCCAGTTGATATTTCAACACCTTTTCTAGTTTTAATTCTACCCTTATCTCCATCACCTAAACCAAGGTTGTGAAAACTTCCATCTGCAAAGTTAAATCCACTGTGACAATCTGTACAGCGACCTTTTGATGTAAAAAGTTCAAATCCTGCTTTTGCTTGTTTAGATATTGCTTCTTTATCACCTAATATATATCTATCAAATGGTGCTTCAGTAGAGACAACTGTTCTCTCAAAGGATGCTATAGCTTTTGCTAAAGTATCTTTTGTGATTTCCGAATTTGGATATGCTTTTTTAAATAATTTCACATATCCATCTATTTTTTTAAGTTTAGGGATGAGCTTATCTAGTGGCATATTCATCTCCAGTTCATTTTCGATAGGACCTAGTGCTTGTTCTTCTAAACTTTTAGCTCTTCCATCCCAAAATTGATGTTCTTGATATGCTGTATTTATGATGGTTGGTGAATTTCTAGGACCCTCAGCTCCATTATGTCCAATTGATTTTGAGATTCCATCACTCCAACCAAGTTTTGGATCATGACAAGTTGCACAAGATATTTTGTTTGAGCTTGATAGGCGTTTATCAAAGTACAATAGCTTACCCAACTCAATTCTCTCTTGTGTTAATCTATTATCATGTGGAGTTGGAACAAAATCTGGTTTTATCCAGTCAGATGCTATAAAACCTGCATAAAGAGAACTACTAATAATTGTAATTATTGTTAATATTTTTTTTATATTCATATCTATTTTTTTCCAAAATATTTATAGTAAAAGCCCTTAATCGTCTTAAGCTTTTCTCTATTTATGGCCATAGAGCCACTTTCTATTTTACCACTTGTAACAGTAGTTCCAGCAGCTATAATTACATCATCCTCTATAGTTATTGGAGCGATTATTTGAGTATCACTACCTATAAATACATTTTTACCTATGATAGTTTTGTATTTATTAATACCGTCGTAGTTACATGTAATAGTCCCTGCACCAATGTTGGTACCCTCACTAATTTGTGCATCACCAATATAGCTAAGATGACCAGCTTTTACACCTTCAAGTGAGCTTTTTTTAATCTCTACAAAGTTTCCTATATGAGAATCTTTTATATATGAAGCTGGGCGAATATGCGCCAATGGACCTATATCTGAATTTTTAACAATACTATCTTCTATCACGGATCCACTTTTTATATGTGAATTATCTATAAGTGTCTCTCCTGTTAAACGACATCCGTTTTCTATTTGGCATTCACCCTTAAAAGTTACACTATCCTCTATGTATATTGTTGAGGGAAGTTGCATACTAACACCTAAAGTCATCCATTTTTCTTTAATCTTATTTTGCATAATAATTTCACTATCACTCAAATCTTTTTTAGAGTTTACACCTTTGAATTTTTCTTTATTTACTACTATTGGTTTTATGTTTAAATTGTCCTTTTTTGCCATCGATATAACATCTGTTAAATAGTACTCTTTTTGCGCATTGTTATTACTTAAAAGAGGTATGTATTTTTCTATTACATCTTTAGAAAATGCATAAATACCTGCATTTACACTTTTAATTTTTAATTCATCTTCATTCGCATCCTTTTGTTCAACTATATATTGAACTTGTCCTCTTTTTATATGAACACGACCATATCCATCAGGGTTTTCAAGCTCAAAAATTGACATAATTATATCAGCATCAGTAGTTAAAAATCCATCTAAAGATTGTGCATCTATCAGTGGCATATCTCCATTTAAAACTAAGACTTTTTCATTTTTTGGCTTTATATTTTTCATAGCCCCACCAGTCCCTGGAAAGTTTTTTGTATCTTGAATAATAAAATTAATATCATCAAAGTAAGAATTCATTTGTTCTTGAATTTTTTCTTTTTGATGTGCAATTACAACTGAGATATCATCGCTTATCTCTAGTGAAGCTTTTATAATATGATAAAGCATGGGTTTACCACTAATGTTATGTAAAACCTTGGCCTTACTTGACTTCATACGACTACCTTTTCCAGCAGCTAGTATGATTATACTAATATCATTTTTCTTCATTTAATCTTCTTTATATATATTGTTTTGAGAATTTTATCATTTTAATAGATATTTTTAAAGTAAAGTGGTATTATAAGAGAATTATTTATATTATTTGAGGCTTTTAAATGGATTTAGGTACGGTCATTGGTATTGTTTTAATTATGGCACTTCTTATGGGTGCTATGGCAATGGGTGTTGGTGTTGGCGCATACATCGATATCCCTTCAGTTTTAATTGTTGTTGGTGGTAGTATAGGTGCTCTTTTAATATCGTTCAAACCAGAACAGATGAAACAATTTGTTAAAATCTTTATGGTAGCTATCAAACCTTCTGTTTTTGATAAAGCTGAATTGATTAAAAAACTTGTTGCATATTCTTCAAAAGCTAGAAAAGATGGTCTTTTAGCATTAGAGAGTGAAGCAAATAATGAAGAAAATGATTTTTTGAAAAAAGGCCTCTCTATGGCGATTGATGGTAGTGAGCCTGATACAATTCGTACATTATTAGAGATAGAGATGGAACAAACTAGTAGTCGTCATAAAGTTAATGCCTCAATGTTTTCCCAGTGGGCTGGACTTGCAGGAGCTATGGGTATGGTTGGTACACTAATTGGTCTTGTTGCAATGCTTTTAAATATGGCTGATCCATCAGCAATTGGTCCATCGATGGCAGTTGCTTTACTTACTACTATGTATGGGGCAATTATTGGAAATGTTTTAGGTACACCAATATCTATTATACTAGGTATTAGAGATGGGGATGAATCAGTTGTAAAAGAACTGATTCTTACTGGAATTATGTCTATTCAAGCTGGCGATGCTCCAAGAGATTTAGAAGCAAAATTGCTTAGTTATTTACCACCATCTGAACGCGATATCAATGAGTAAAAATGGCTAAAAATAAATGTCCTGAGTGTGAAAGATGTTTACCTGGTTGGTTAGCTGCTTTTGGAGACCTTATGTCTTTGCTATTGTGCTTTTTTGTTTTACTTTTATCAATGTCTAGTATGGATGCAAAAAAAATATCTGAAGCTATAGGATCACTGTCCGGTGCAATGAGTGTACTAGAGGGTGGAATTAAAACAGAGATATCAAAAGAGCGTATCCAAGAATCGACACCAATTGAATCTCAGTCAGAAACATCACAACAAGTAAACAAAGTAACTCAAGCTTTGATAGATGCTAATGAGATGATGGAAAAGGGGCATGGTCCAGCTATATCCATGGAAGAAGCTCAAGATGGTTTTGTTATAGAATTACCATCTGCTTTACTATTTAAAGCTGGAAGTGCCCAAATTTATAATGAAGATGCCCTGTTGTTCTTAAAACGAATAGCTCTAATTATAGATGAGATGCCAAATAGTATAAAAGTAAGTGTGCAGGGACATACAGACAACTTACCCCCAAGTAAAAATTCTTTGTATAAAGATAATTGGGAACTTTCATCTGCTCGTGCAATATCAGTTTTACAAGAGCTATTACTTGATGGAGTTGATCCAAAACGAATAAGTGCTTCTGGATATGCTGAATTTACACCAAAAGCTACAAATGCTACAAAAAATGGCCGTGAAAAAAATCGTAGAGTTGAACTTCATTTCTTTGGTTCTGAATCTGCTGATGAATCAAAAATCAAAAAATCTATTTTAGATAAGGCGGCAACTCAATAATGATGAGGCTAGTCGTTTTACTTGCTTTTTTTGCTTCACTTCTTAGTGCAGAAGCCGTAAGTATACCAACTATGAACTTTGCTTTATCGGCGCCTGATGGTCCACAACAACTTGTAAGTTCTTTAAATGTTTTAGTACTTTTAACACTTTTGTTTTTAGCTCCGTCTATGGTTCTAGTTATGACAACTTTTACAAGATTTGTTATAGTTTTTGGATTTTTACGACAAGCTTTGGGTACACAACAAGTCCCACCAACTCAACTATTGGTGATGCTTGCTATGATACTTACTTTTTTTGTAATGGAACCAATAGGGACTAAAGCATATAATGATGGTATAAAGCCTTACATAGAGGAAAAGATTGGTTATGAGGAAGCTTTTGATAGAACAGCACTTCCATTTAAAAATTTTATGATTAGAAATACAAGAGAAAAAGATTTAGCACTATTTTTTAGAATTAGAAAAATGGAAAATCCACAAACTATTGCAGATGTTCCTTTATCTATAATTATCCCTGCATTTGTTATTAGTGAATTAAAAACTGCTTTTGAGATAGGATTTTTACTCTTTTTACCATTTTTGGTTATAGATATGGTTGTTGCTTCTATACTAATGTCTATGGGTATGATGATGCTCCCACCAGTTATGATATCCTTACCCTTTAAGATACTCGTCTTTGTCCTCATAGATGGATGGAACTTGCTTATAGGCAACCTAATAGCTTCTATAAAATAGGATAATAATGGATTGTAAATATTTTGGAGAGTGCGGTGCATGTGTAGTATATGAAAATGGCTATTATGCTCAACTAAAGAAAAAACTAGATTTAAATAAAGAGAGATTTTTACCTTTTTTTAATGGGGAGATAGAAGTTTTTGAATCTCCCCATATAAATTATCGTTCTCGCAGTGAATTTAAGCTCTGGCATGTCGGAGATGAGATTTATTATGCTATGAATAATGTAGATAAATCTAAAAATGTAGTTTTAATAGACTCCTGCCCACAAGTAAATACACACATAAATATTTTAATGCCTAAACTAATAGGACTGATAAAAACTAAAGATATAGACTTTAAATTATTTGGCATTGATTTTTTATCTTCACAAAGTGGCGAAATAGTTATTTCACTTCTTTATCATAGAAAACTCGATGATGCATGGTTACTTGTAGCTAAAGAGATAGCAAATGAGCTCAATGTATATATTATAGGGCGCTCTCGAAAACAAAAAATTATAATTGGACAAGATTATATAACTGAAAGTTTAAATATAGATGGAATGGAGTATAAGTTTAATTATATAGAAAATAGTTTTACTCAACCAAATGCTAAAGTGAACGAAAAGATGATATCTTGGGCTATGAAATCTCTTGAAAATAATTATAATAATGATTTACTTGAACTATATTGTGGTGCTGGAAACTTTACAATCCCTTTTGCTACAAAATTTGATAAGGTTTTAGCTACAGAGATATCAAAATCATCAATAAATGCAGCAAAAACTAATATGAAATTAAATGATATTCACAATATTGAGTTTGTGCGCATGAGTGTAGAAGAATTTACGCAGGCTCTTGATGGAGTTCGTGAATTTCGTCGCATGAAAGATGTAGATATAGATAAATATAATTTTAGTACCATCTTTGTTGATCCACCTCGCAGTGGAATGGATAGCGACACATGTGAGTTTAGTGCTAGACATGAGAATATACTATATATATCTTGTTCTCCTGAGAGTTTAGTTCGTGATTTAGAGATTATATGTAAAACTCATGATGTAACTCAGATGGCACTTTTTGATCAATTTCCATATACACACCATGTAGAGATGGGTGTAAAATTGAAAAAGAGAGTTTGATATGAAATATATTTTAATATTAATATTCATATTTTCGTTTTCGTTTTCAGATGAGATTAAAAGAGTTGATTCGATTGTTAAAGATATAACTGAGTTAAAACAACAACATAAAATATGTCAAAAGAAGCTACATAAATATTCAGATAAAAATGAAAAATATAGACGAAAAATTAAAGAACATAAAAACGAAATTAGTAAATATAAAAAATTACTAAAAGACAAAAATAAAGAAATCAAAAAACTTAAAATTTCTAAAGATGGAATTTGCAAGCAAAAAAAATTTGATAAACCAAATGAATTTCCAAATTTGATTTTAAAACCACAATATACTAAATATAATATTATTACAACAAAACCAGCTACATACCGCTTAAAATCTAATACAAATATCTACAATAAAATTAATGGCAAACCAATAAAGAGCTGGAAGGAAGGTGTTTCTTTTACTACAAATATTAAAGCAACATTACAAAAAAAAGATTCTTGGTTAAAAATAACTGGATTTTTCATAGATGGGACATGGGTAAAATCACAATCTCAAATGTGGATAAAAACAAAATATACAAAAAAAAGATAATATAAGAAGGAAAAATTATGTGTATCCCTTATGAGGACGGTAAAAAAAGTAACAATGATTAATAAGCTCTTAAAAACTGTATTTGGACATGATAAATTTAGAGCTTTTCAGAAAGAAGCTGTTGATACAATACTTTCAGATAAAGATTTATTAACAATACTGCCAACTGGTGGCGGTAAATCATTATGTTATCAATTACCATCATTAATTAAAGATGGAACCACCATCGTTATTTCTCCACTTATTGCTTTGATGCAAGATCAAGTTAGTGCATTAAAAAACAATGGTATAAAAGCTGAAATGATAAGTTCTGCACAAGATTATCAAGAGATTCAAAATATTACACAAAAACTCATTCTTGGAGAGATAAAACTATTATATATTGCTCCTGAGAGATTAAGTGCAAATGGGTTTATAGATTTACTTCATCAGATAAATATTAACTTTTTTGTAATAGATGAAGCTCATTGTGTAAGTGAGTGGGGTCATGAATTTCGTGCTGATTATCGTAATCTATCAAAATTAAAATATCTGTTTCCACAAACAAGCATATCTGCTTTTACAGCCACTGCCACAAAAAAAGTACAAGAAGATATAGTAAATACACTTGGATTAAATAACCCAGTTCAACTTAGAGGTAAGACTCTAAGAGATAACATTATGATAAACTCTAAAAAAAGAGTCTCTAATGGTAGAAATCAACTTTTAAATTTTTTACAAAAACATGAAAAAAAATGTGGAATTATCTATGCCTTTAGCAGAAAAGATGTTGAAGCTACAGCAAAATTTTTACAAGACAAAGGTTATAAAGCTGATGCGTACCATGCAGGATTATCTAATGAAGTTCGTAATGGTGTATATACTGATTTTAGTTATGAAAACATAGATATAGTAGTAGCTACCATCGCTTTTGGTATGGGTATTGATAAGAGTAATATTCGTTTTGTAGTACATATGAGCATGCCAAAAACTATGGAGAATTATTATCAAGAGATAGGTCGTGCTGGTCGTGATGGTTTAGCAAGTGAGACACTACTTTTATATACTAAATCAGATGAAATTCAAAGGCGAATGCTCATTGATAACCTTGATAATGATGAATATAAAAACTTAATGTATTCAAAATTAAACAAGATGTATAGTTTTGCAAATTCTAATGAGTGTAGACATAAAAAAATAGGTGCTTATTTTGATGATGATTTAGAGGAGTGTAAAGATTTATGTGATAGTTGTAATAGAGGTGAAGTTGAATCACAAGATATTAAAACTGAATGTATGAAGCTATTATCAGCCATATATAGATGTGAGCAAAAGTTTGGGATAAATCATATAATAGATATACTTCGAGGATCTCAATCTCAAAAAATATACCAATTTAATCATGATAATTTATCAGTATATGGAATTGGCAAAGATTTAAGTAAACATGCTTGGATTGCTGTTAGTGAAAGACTTTTTGAGTTAGAAGCATTAGATATTGGCGAATTTAAAGCTATAAAAATAACTTCTTTTGGTTTAGATATATTAAAAGGTAAAATTGAAGTAAACATAGATACAGAGAAACTTCAAAGTGTTAAAAAAGAGCGTAATGTTGCAATAAATTTAGATGTTGATGATGATATTTTTGAAAAATTTAAGGAATTGCGAAAAGAAATTTCTACAGAGGCTAATGTCCCTGCATATATAGTGTTTTCAGATAAAACCCTAATTGAATTTGTGAACAAATTGCCAACTACAAAAGATGAAGCCCTTGATATAAATGGAGTTGGAGAAGTTAAGTTTGAGAAGTATGGGGAGAGGTTTTTAAAGCTTTGTATGGAGATAGTTAACTATTAGCTAGAAGATTTAACCCATAGGGTACATTATATCTTCTTGAATAATTTGTATCTCAGACATAACCTCATCACTAAGTTCTAATTCCATAGCTGCAAAAGATTCATCTAATTGCTCAGCAACTCTTGCTCCAATAATAGTAGATGCCACAAAATCAAACTGTTTAGAATATGCTACAGCCAAAGTTACTGGCGATATTTCTAATTTATTTGCTATCTTCATATATTTGGCAGTTGTAGCTAATGATTTATCATTTACAAATCTAAAACTTTGAGCTAAACCCCTTGTGTCTCCACTCCTTAAATATTCTGAAAATCTAGCTATCTCTGGATACAACTTTACATTATATTTTCCACTTAAAACTCCACCAGCTATTGGAGAATATGGTAATAACGAAATTTTTTCTTCTCTACATATATGCGCTAACTCATCTAAAAAGCGTGGGTTATTTAAAGAGAAATTATTTTGAATAGATTCAAATCTAGATATACCAAGTCTTTTAGATATCTCATTTGCTTTTGTTAAACCATAAGCGGTATCGTTTGAGGTACCTAAATATCTAACTTTACCCTCTTGAATCAACTCATCAAAAGCTTTTAAAGACTCCTCAATAGGTACTACAGTATCAGGCCAGTGCATCTGATATAAGTCAATATAGTTAGTCCCTAGTCTTTTTAAACTTCCCTCTATCGCAGTTTTAATATGAAACTTATCTACAGCTGTCATACCATGACGAATTGGTGGGACAAACCAGCCACTAGCAGCTCCTGCAACTTTAGAAGCGATAATTAGCTTATCTCTTTGTTTGCCCTTTAACCATCTACCAATTATGCTTTCAGTTTCTCCAGAATATTCTGCTTTTGGAGGTACTGGGTAAAGCTCAGCTGTATCAAAAAAATTAATTCCAAAATCAACTGCCTTATCCATAATTTTAAAAGATTCTTTCTCATCACTCCAAGAACCAAAACTCATAGTCCCTAAACAAATCGGAGTTACTCTAAGCCCTGTTTTTCCAATATATCTGTATTGCATTAATTCTTCTCCTATTTCTCTATCATATCTAAATATAACTCTTCAACTTTAGTTCTAGCCCAAGGTGTCTTTCTAAGAAATTTTAAACTTGAATTAATAGTTGGGTCAAATAAAAAACATCTAATATC
>WFPU01000073.1 GCA_015487435.1 Sulfurimonas sp. | reverse complement strand
GCTCTAACTTTAATTGAAAAAAAAGTTAGAAAAACTAGAAAATAAAAAATTGATTTTTTATTCTAAATTATTAAAGTTTTAATACTTTAAAAATTTTATTTATATATTTAATACATATTATTATGGCATTCGATAGAAGTAAAGCACATATGAATATTGGTACTATTGGTCATGTTGATCATGGTAAAACTACTACTACTGCAGCAATTTCTGCTGTATTAACTGCAATTCAAGGGGGTGAACTTAGAGATTTCGCTTCAATTGATAATGCTCCAGAAGAAAGAGAAAGAGGTATTACTATTAATACTTCACATGTTGAATATGAAACTGCTAATAGACACTACGCTCATGTAGATTGTCCAGGGCATGCGGATTATGTTAAAAATATGATTACTGGTGCTGCACAAATGGATGCTGCTATCTTAATTGTTGCTGCTACTGATGGTCCTATGGCACAAACTAGAGAACACATTTTATTATCAAGACAAGTATGAGTTCCTTACATCGTTGTATTCATGAATAAATGTGATATGGTTGATGATGAAGAAATGCTTGAATTAGTTGAAATGGAAATTAGAGATTTATTAACTAAATATGATTTCCCAGGTGATGATACTCCAGTTGTTAGAGGTTCAGGGCTAGTTGCTCTTGAAAATCCTACTGATATGGATAAAGAATATGGTGCTAAAACTATCGTTGAATTATTCGAAAAAATTGAAGAATTTGTACCAGTTCCTGAAAGACCTACTGATAAAGATTTCTTAATGCCTATTGAGGATGTATTTTCAATCAAAGGTAGAGGTACTGTTGTTACTGGTAAAATTGAAACTGGTGTTATTAAAGTTGGTGAAGAAGTTGAAATCGTTGGTATTAGAGAAACTCAAAAAACTACTGTTACTGGTGTTGAAATGTTCCACAAATTATTAGATGAAGGACAAGCTGGTGATAATGCTGGTATTCTACTTAGAGGTACTCAAAGAGATGAAGTTGAAAGAGGTCAAGTTTTAGCTAAACCTGGAACTATCAAAGGTCATACTGAATTTGATGCTGAAGTATATATCCTTACTAAAGATGAAGGTGGTAGACATACTCCATTCTTCAAAGGTTATAAACCTCAATTTTACTTCAGAACTACTGATGTAACTGGTGATATTGAATTACCAGCTGGAGTTGAAATGGTTATGCCTGGTGATAACATTCATATTGATGTTAAATTACAACAACCTATTGCGATGACTGAAGGTTTAAGATTTGCAATCAGAGAAGGTGGTAGAACTGTTGGTTCTGGTGTTGTTGCTAAAATTAAAGATTAATCTTTACTTAATGTAAACTAATAAACTTAGTATTATCTTGAAATATAGATAGTACTAAGCAATTAGATTATATTAAAAACGAAATTTATTTATTACTGTATTTAAAATGTCTGCAAAAAAAACTACAACTAAAATGAGAATAACTGTTAAATCTTTTGATCATAGATTATTAGATGAAGCTGTTAAAAAAATTGTTATGATTGCTAGTGATTCTTGAGCTAATGTAGTTGGGCCTATTCCTCTTCCTACAAAAATCGAAAAAATCACTGTTAACAGATCTACTTTTGTTAATAAAGATGCAAGAGAACAATTTGAAATAAGAAGACACAAAAGATTAATTGATATCTTAGAACCTTCTACTAAAACTATGTGATTACTACAAGATATTTCAATACCTAATGGGGTTGCTATTGAAATTAAAGCATAATTAAACTATTTTAATACTATAATTAAAACAACATGTCTAGAGTTTGTGAAATAACTTGAAAAAAAACAGCTGTTGGTAATAATAGATCTCACTCTTTAAGAGCTACTAAGAGAAAATTTTACCCAAATCTTTTCTATAAAAATATTAAAGATCCAGAAACTGGGTTAGTGTATAGAATTAGAGTTTCAGCTAAAGGTCTTAGAACTTTAAGAAAACACTGAGTTATATAAAATATATGAGACAAGTCTTCCGACTTGTCACTACTTATGCCCGGATGGTGGAATTGGTAGACACGCGAGACTTAAAATCTCGTTTCTTCGGAAGTCCGGGTTCGATTCCCGGTCCGGGCACCACTTAAAAACAATTAAAACTATAAGCCTTCAGTTAGAGTTAAAAATAATTATTTTTGATTTTAAACTTAGGGTTTACACTAAAAACTATAATTTATAAATATTAGAAAATGTTAAAAATAAGATTATCTAGAGCAGGTAAAAGAAATATGCCATTTTTCAGAGTAGTATTAACTGAACATACTGCTGCAGCTAAACATGGATATAAAGAAGTATTAGGTTTTTATAATCCAATTTCTAAAGAATTCAAAATAAAAGATTTAGATGCTGTTAAAAAATATATTGGAAATGGTGCTCAATTTTCTCCAAGAGTTGAAAAATTAATGAAAGTTAATAATATAGCTATATAATAAAAATCCTTCAATTTTTTAAAGTTGAAGGATATTATTTTTTTAATATAATTGCAATTATGAAAGAAATAGAATTTTTACAATTTATAGTTTGAAACTTAGTTAACAATAAAGAAGATATTGTTATTGATAGAACAGAGGATGAATTATGAGTTTTGTTAACATTAAAAGTTAATAAAAATGATATGTGAGTTATAATTTGAAAAGGTTGAAATACTATAAATTCAATAAGAACATTATTAAGACTTTTTTGAATGAAAATAGATAAAAGATTAAACCTAAAGGTTTTAGATTAATTTTTAATAAATACTTATGATTATTGAAATTGCACAAGCTTATAGTGAAAATACATCATTATTATGACCAACTATGGATTTTGGTGAATTTATACTTTTATGAATATCTTTATTTGTAT
>WFPU01000072.1 GCA_015487435.1 Sulfurimonas sp. | reverse complement strand
AATAAATATAAAAAGAGTTGGGGCATCAACTCTAGCAGGAGAAGTTGTAAGAGCTACTTCGGTAGCCTAACTTCGTTGATAGCTTAATCCATCCAACTATTACATAGGGATTTTAGAATCCCCTTGCTTTAGCTATGGGGAGTATGTCAATGGATCTATGCGTATATGCAAATTCTATATAGAGCTTTTCTCCGCTACTATTACTCAACAGAATATCGGGAATAAAATCGCCGTCCTTTTTCTCAACTTCAATACTTTGATAGTTTGCTTGAAGGTCCATAACCTCTGTTTTTACCTTTGAACACCCCATGATTGCTATCTTGTTGATGCAAGTATATTCAATTTCTCTTGTTAACAAAAAAGGTTTTTTCTCTTTAAACGAAGAGAAGAAAAGCTCTTTGGCAACCTTGTGAATATAGTGCTCAGGCGAGCAGTTGAATTTTTGATTTGGCATGGACTGCATGCTGAGGTGAGAAAAGTGATGAGCGTTTTTTAGCCCCTTTTTTGGTATGAGTCTTGCGCCACACCCTATACAGGTATACGATTGATGTCTTATAGTTTCGCCAATGTCTACAATTTTACCACGCCAATCATAAGCAAATTGATACAATATCATTTAACTTTTCCTTATGCGCATATAGTCTGATTCCAAAAGAAAAATCTTCAACATTTTTTCTATCAAACATCGAATCTATGTTGCAGCTCATCTATTTGCGAGATAGTTTCATCTATATCCATATATAAGTTCGCAAATTCATCTTCTAATTTTTTTTCAACTATTTTTGGCTCGTTATATAACTGCTTGAATTTCTCGGAAGGCGACAAGGATTTAATCCATGCATCCCTATTCTTCTTGTGCTCAAATGAATGTTTTATAAACTTAAGTATATCGGGGCCAATTCCGAATCTTTCATGAGAACTGAATATTACATGTTCACTATCGGCATCAAAATTGTCGATGAAGCACTGAATGGTATGAAGGTCTCTTTTATACTTTGCGCAAAGAAAAAACAACGAATAGTCGTCGGCCGTTGCATCAACACCGCACATCTCCAACATATATCTTACGGTATTTGATTTTTTGTTATCAACTGCTTCTTCAAATGCTTTATAGCCGTTTGCGGAAACATCAGCACCACACTCTTCTATGAGATATCTAACAACTTTTAGGTGCCCACTCCTGGATGCTTCCTCAAGAGCTCTGTGGTTATTCGCGGAAACATCAGCACCACATTCCTTTGTAAGATATTTAACAACTTCTAAGTGCCCGTTTCTGCTTGCCTCCTGAAGAGCCCTATGGTTATCGACAGAGACATCAGCACCACACTCTTCTATCAAATACTTAATTACCTCGAGTCGCCCACATGTACTTGCATCGACTAGCATTTTGCCATTATCATACAGCGGGTCAACATTACACTCATCAACGAAGTATTTTAAGATCTCCACCCTTCCCATAATCCCGGTATAGGATACAGCAAGATTTTCATCAGCGTGTACATCCGCACCGTTTTTTATAAACTCTTTTACTTTTTCTAGGTCGCCATCCGCACAGGCGTCGCTAAGCGTATATTTGTATTTTTGCATTAAAACTTATCCTTGGTGTTGTTTTTTGCTTAATTCATTTCGTTGAATTTTTGTGTACAATATTACCATCTTTCTAGTTGTTTAGAAATTGGCCCGATGACTGATTTTTTTCCAAGCTTTATCAAGTCCGTCCGTGTTAATTTTGTCAAGTAGTTTATCGTCATAAAAAGCCTCTATGAGTAATCTCTTTCTCTTTCCAAGTCTGTTGCCGTCAAGATACCAAGTCTTACGATTATATTCAGCACTAAAAAATTTTATAGCTCCTTTAGTTCCGACAAAAGCAATCATTTGACCTCTTCTATTCAAAACCTTAACAGGCTTTTTATTTAATGTAGGAAGTTTGTCTATATATTCAAGAGCTTGTCTAACCTCATCACGAGTACCACCATTATAAATAAATGAATACTGCTCTTGAACCACTTTGGGTGCTATGGTATATTCTCTACGAAGTGTTTTGTTGCTCATTCTTTCTCATCCTCTCAAAGTTTTTGTCTATATTTTAATGTGTAATTCAACACACTTTGCTATATAGCTAAATACACTATACACAATGCCATCACCGATCACAAATGCAGCTTCGTTTCTGTTTTTTGGCAAAATGAAATCTTCTGGTAAATCTGCTATCCTTGCAAGTTCCCTCGGTGTAAAAAAAGATTTTAAGCCGTGCTCATTTTCAAGAACCGCACTATATTGTCTTCCGTAATATCTTGTTGTTGGATGAGAAACAGATGTTGATTCCCTGTCTACAGTAACCATTGTAAAATTTCTGCCTTTAGCTGTCTGGTTGTCACTCCATTTTTGAAACTTTGAAAATGAACTCCACTCTCTTTTCTCAAAAGGAAGCTCAAGTATGTCGCCTATGCTCTTTGGCAGAGATGGGGTAATGGGTAAAAACTCAAATCCTTTTTTGATGCTAGCGACCATACACACTCTTTTTCTTTTTGACAGAGATCCAAAATGTTGTGCATTTAAGACTTTTTCAGAGATATAGTAGCCCATTTTTTTTAACATATTTTTAAAAAGTATATATGAATATGAATTTGTGTATTCAGGGACTTCTTCTAGGATTATCACAGCAGGACGAATAATGCTTATCCCGAATAAACCAAAAGCACTATTGTCACCCTCTTTCGCCTTCTCGTTTTTTTTATCATGTTTGGCAGCAGCTTGATTTAATGCAGTATATGGTTTGCAACTTGGAGTAATAATCACTATCGGGGCGTCTTTATAGCGTTCCCATTCAACATTTGCAACATCACCACTCCATGTTTCCGCATTTGGGAAATTAGCTTGATATGTCTCTAATTTTTTATCATCAAAATCTATCCCTGCTTTAATATTGAATTTTTTATTATCGCTAAAACATTTAGCTAAAGTACCGCCAGAGCAAAAAATATCAACTATATCATAGTTTCTTTTGTTGACTTTTATTTTATCTTTTGCCCTCTTTCTTTCAAGAGCCTCTTTAAGAGGGGAAATTACTATAGTGTATTTATCAACCACAACTTTTACAAAATCTATATTTTTAAATGATTTTTCTATTTCTTTTGTTTTTAGATCAAGAACTTGTTTGCCTCTTCTTGATGTCACTTGTTTTGTTCCATTCTCGTTTATAGTGATTAGTATTTTGTTTTTCTTGTATTCAACAAGAATTTTTTTGCCGGGAAGAAACTCTGTGTTTGTTAATCTTTTTGTCTCGAAGGTAATTCTTGGGATCTTGCCTTTATAGAGACCAACTTTAGATTCGTAAACTTTTTTTGGTATAGCACCCATATCTTAAGCCTTTTTGATATCTTCTATACTACTGACTTTATTATTCCCATAATCAAATAGTAGATCTTTTAGGTGCCCTAAACAAGTGACATCAAAGAATCCGTCTATATTACAGAGCTTAACTTCTGCCCAATTACCGCTTCTCAAGTGTTTTATTAATTCTTTAGCTTTTTTGTAACCTACATTTTTTTCAGCCATCATGCTTCCCTTTTGTTCTTCTCAGATTCTAAGTTTCGGTAGTGGCAATTAAGCCACATCATCCAAATCAAAGCCATCAATGTTGACAACATCAATACTGGTATCATCATAATCATTAGCGATAATACGAGTGTAATTTTTTCTCCCACTAAAAGTTGTGTAAACATAAATCTTATAGTAATACCCACCATCATCTAAATCTTGCTCAACATCAATAGATATAATGTCGGTAGAATTTATATTTAACTCTTTAGCAATAATTTCTATTTCTTTTTTGTTGCAATCCACCAAAGTTCCCATATTCTCTCCCTACAGTTTCTGACTATTTAAAAGCTCTCGGCTTCAACTTATTGTCTGAAAGCATTTTATCAATCAGTTTAACTTGTTTTTCCCATCTTTCGTCTGTTTCTCCGCATCCAATCATACTGCTAATATCATCAGACAATCCTTTGATTGCTTCTAACTGCTCTTTCGTGATTTTGATTTGCATTTTTTCTCCTAAATTAAGTTT
>WFPU01000071.1 GCA_015487435.1 Sulfurimonas sp. | reverse complement strand
AAATAGTGGTTTGATGATTTCTATATATTTTTCTTAGCTCTTTTTTTGAGTGAGAGAATGATTCGTTTGCTGAAAACAAGAGAGCTGCTAATAGGATTATGCTTAATAGTAGTTTCACTTTACACCTTTATTATTTATAATGCTATAATATCAAAATCACGCTCAAAATAGGAAAAAAAGATGTCTAACAATACTGTATGGAATGGAGATTTACTCAATCGTAAAGGTGAAGGTGATTATCTTATAACATATCTGGTAAATCGCTATAACAACAATCCAGATTCTCCATTCGTTTTAAATATAAATGCTGAATGGGGCTTTGGAAAAACATATTTTTTAAAAAATCTTACAAAAGACCTTGAAAACAAAAAACATCCAGTAGTCTACTTTGATGCATGGAAAAATGATTTTACAGACAACCCACTTCTAGCTTTTATGTCTGAGTTAAATACATCGTTGGATGTTTATTTAAATAATGCATCAAAAGCAAAATCTTTTTTTCAAGATGCCTACAATACATCAAAAGGTATTCTCTTACCTATCCTAACCAAAAAATTAACTGGACATGCCATATCTGAATTAAATGATTTATTTGAGCAGGAAGATATTGATGAAACTCAACAAGATGAAAATACTGTGGATTTCGAGATACAAAATGGAGTCTCATCTGTAATTTCAAAGATAGCCGAAGTTGCACTAAGTGAACACAAAACTATCCAACAAAGTATTGAAACATTCAAGCGACAGATGAAAAAACTATTGAGTCATATTGATAAAAATATGGATGCAAAAAAATTACCTATGTTTATATTAATTGATGAACTTGATAGATGCAGACCAAACTATGCAATTGAACTACTTGAAAATATAAAACATATTTTTGATATTTCAGGTGTTGTGTTTATAGTAGCTACAGACTCTCAACAACTAGCACACTCTATCAATGCAATCTATGGTAATAACTTTTCATCTGAAAGATATTTAAAAAGATTTTTTCACCAAGAATACAATCTAGCTAAACCAGATAATTATAGTTATGCCAACTACTTACTTGATAAACATAACTTGCTAAGCAACACACAGATGTTTTCTCCATTAGATAGAAGTCTCTATGCAGATAAGAATATAGTAGTCGAATTATTTGCTGGATATACTACATTTTTTAAACTTGGGCTTCGTGACCAAGAACAAGCAGTAACCATGCTGGAAGCAATAGTTTTGGTACTACCAAATAATGAGACCATACATCTTGGCTATCTACTTTTTTTAATTATGTTAAAACAAAAAAATAGTGAAGCTTTTGTTAGGCTCAATGAAACTCCTATGAAATTGAGAAAATCTTTTGTAACACAGAATTTTTTTGATAAAATAAACGTGGATATGACTGTGTCTTTTGAGGACTATAGACGTGATAGAGACACTGGATTACAAGGAGCACAATACAGTGTATCATCACTAATATCAATATATTTAGAATTATTAAATATTAATTATGGAGAGTTCCATAATAAATATGACCAAGGAACAGTAACCTCCAACAATATTGAAACAAATATATTCAACATAATTCGAACACGAATACAACAACTAGGTCATCCAGATGTTAAAACTATGATAACTACATATTTAGATAAGTACCCAGAATTAGTCTTAAGAACTGGTCGATTTTCTTAATCTTTATTTCATAAAATTAATAATCTAAGTAGTGACAACTTAAGCTTCAAATTATAAATTGAGATTTGAGTGCACTCAAATCTCTATAAACAAATAGAATCAGTAAATATTGATTTAATATATATCTAAATGTATAAAATTTGTACTGTACAATATTTATACATTAAGAGATTCTAAGAGTTATATGCCAATATATTATTCTCATATATTCAAGGCTGATAAGTAATGAATAGTCTTTCTGTACAGTTTACTTTGAAATAATACATTTAACTATGAAACTTGACATCAATCATTAGTTTTTTCAAAAATATCATTGTGAAGAATAAAGATACCACCACCAATAAGTAGTAAAGTTGAACCCCTGCTATTGCAGACCTAAAAATATTTTATAATTGCAGTCAATCATTAAGACGACTACAATTATTATAAATAAACTAGCTTCTGCTTTTGTGATACTCAATAAGCTCATTGAGCTTTTTTATTGTTTTTGGATGGTTTTCTAAAGTTAATCTACCTTTCATGCATTTGTAAAATTCAAGCCATGACACCCTTTCTTGTCCGGTTGGCTTTAGTTTTTTACAACAATTACACATTATTGATGCAATTAGTTTTTCAGGAATTCCACTTATATTTTTGAAATATTTATCATATTTATTTTTTAATTCGTTGTAGCCACCACCTTGCCCACAACTTACCAACTTGGAATCATCCTGTCCACCACCACGAGTATCATCATAATCTATTTGGTCTGTTACATCCGTAATTTTCTTCACATTAGAACAATCCATCATTACCCCTTAATACTTTTAGGATCATTCCCATAAGAGTTCTTTTCACGAATACGACCATCTTTCCCATGTAGTGTAAATTCAGCACCTATCTTTTTTGCTAAACCTATACCAAACTCTCTACACTCTGATTGTGTAGCACAAACTTTACTTGCTCGCTCATTGCCAGCAACTTTTGCTTTCCATCCATCTGGATGCTTAGAAACACTTACTCGTTTCATACTGTAACCTTGTATGCTAGGTTTGGATTTTGATGTTACAGATTGATACATAGGCTCACATACTAATAGATTAATATATAATTTAATAATATATTAATCTTTAAATGTTTATGATTCTAATGTATAAAATGTAATATCATTACCTAGCACTTAAATAAAAAAATCTGCTTTATCTTAGGCTCTCATACATAACATAAAGCATAGCTCTCATTATATCTTTTTATCAATAAAAATATACTAAACTATTATTCTTTTGTATAGATTTTTCAACCAATTGATTGTTTTCTTTGCT
>WFPU01000070.1 GCA_015487435.1 Sulfurimonas sp. | reverse complement strand
GTAATCTATGTTGATATCTACCATTACTTGTACTTCTTATCTCTTTAAGAAGTTCATCCTCTGTATCATGCTCTTTTAATTTTATAGCTTTCATATTTTATTGCTAGCAATTTTCGTTCTAGCTTTTATATTTTAGTGGGGATTGGTATAAGGTAATCTCTCATGCAAGAGAGACGATACTTAAAGTGAATGAGGAGTTTATAAAACTACTCCAAATAATACGCCAAAGAGCTTATGAAGAGAGTTTGGAGTGATAGTAAATTTCCACCTGAAAAAGTCAAAAAAAGAGATACTAAGATTTATTCAGATAAGAGAGGCATCTCTAAAAACTGTGAATCTTGCACAAAAATTGCAAAAAAACAATACAGATGGAGTTAAAAATATATAAAGTGTGATTTTATAGCCTAATTAGGTGTTTATGGATTCAAAAAAGATGAGTTTTTTATGAATTTGGAGGTATGGGAAATGTTATGGAATTATTTGGGATCAATGTCAGGTTGGATGATGCTTTAAATTTATGATACAATTTTAGGAATTATCCGATGCTGACACAGATTATTGAACACTACCAAAATGTTGTACTGGTTTGGGGTATAATATTATTCACTTTTTTCTTCCAAAGCATCCATCATAGCCCCATCTACCAATGCACTATCTAACTCTTTTTTAGGTTTAATGTTAGATACCTTTTTAAGCATAGCAACTTGTCTTACAAGATTGCCATTACCTACACTTAGTTTATCAAAGGCATCACTATAACTTTTATTTGCATTCTCAAGTCCTTTTCCAACTTTTTTTAAGTCTTCTACAAAACCGTTAAATTTTTTGTACAACTCTTCTGCTCTTTTGTATACATCTTGTATGTTTTGAGCTTGTCTTTCATATCGCCAAGTATTTTCAACTGCTCTAAGAGCCACTAAAAGAGTCGTAGGACTAACCAATATAATCTTTTG
This sequence comes from Sulfurimonas sp., assembly GCA_015487435.1. Taxonomy (GTDB): domain Bacteria; phylum Campylobacterota; class Campylobacteria; order Campylobacterales; family Sulfurimonadaceae; genus Sulfurimonas. The sequence goes on along the minus strand of WFPU01000070.1, from coordinate 1,180 downwards.
CTTAAATGCCTCATCATAAAGATTTACATCATTCTCTAGTGCTAGGAGCAAGGCACTCTCTATAGGTAAAAACATAAATATAAAATCTAAACTATTTATATTTTTGAGGTCTTCATATTTTTTATTTGAGAGTCCTTTTATATGTTCTTTAACGGATTTAATATGCTTTTTTAAATGTATTAGTTTTAAATCATCATTTACTTCTGCCCTATATTCATTATATGCAGTGAGTGATGTTTTTGCATCTATAATAATATGCCTATTATCAGGTAAATTAACTATAACATCAGGCTTAAATAACTTATCCTCATCATCTCTTAATGACACTTGTTTTGTAAACTCATGCCCCTCTCTGAGTCCTGAATTTTCAAGAACTTTGTCAAGCACCATCTCACCCCAACCACCTTGTGTTTTGTTCTCATGCTTTAATGCATTTGTAAGGTTAGTAGCTTCTGTAGTCATCTTTAGGTTTAACTCTTTTAGTATTTTTAGCTCTGCTGATAAGACACTTCTATCTTTAGACTCTTTTTCATACACATCTTCAACTTTCTTTTTAAACTCTGTAAGTTGCTGTTTCATAGGGTTTAAGATAAGCCCTAGACTCTCTTGATTTTGTTCTTTAAACTTTTTACTATTGTTGTCAAATATTTTATTTGCTAGGTTCTCAAACTCTGTTTTTAATTTTGCTTCACTATTTTGCAGAAGTTTTACTTTTTCTTCCATTGCTTTGTTTTGTTCTTCTAGTTGTGTTTGGAGCTGTGATATTAAGGATTTGTCATTTTTAATTTCATCATTGTATTTAGATATTTGAGCCTTTTGTTGTTGTAATTCTACTTTTAATTCATCTACTCTTTTATCACTAGTTATTTTAAAATCAGTATATTTTTCTTTTTGTTCATCAAGTGAAGTTTTATATCGAGAAGAGTTTTCTTTTATGTTTGAAATTTCAAACTGTTGTTCATTTACGAGAGTTTCTAAATCTTTTATTTTTTGTAATGAAGTATCAAGATGTGCCACCTTTTCTTTGTAAGTTGCTAGTTCAATACTTTTAGTATTTAGTAACTCATTATTTGTATTTAAATCATTTTTTAGCTCATCATTAGCTTCTATTTTTTTTCTATTTTGTCTATACAGATAAACACTAAAACCAAATAGTCCAATAACAACAATACCTAATATC
>WFPU01000069.1 GCA_015487435.1 Sulfurimonas sp. | reverse complement strand
GAAATTGACAATTCATGAGCAATCTCTTTTCTATTTAGAGTTGTTTTATTATATTTTTTAAATAGCATTTCATCATATCTCATTTGCTTCCTTTTTAGTTTTTGTAAAGAAAGTTTATATTTTTTTTATTGAATAAAATTCAATAAATGCGTAGGGTATAACAATAGAGAAAGCCTTCTTATATAAACTGTAAGAAAATTAAAAATCTAAATATAATAATTTAAGTAAGCTACTCTTACTGAATTAAATCAAGGTAAGTCATATATAATAATGAAAAAATATCTAGGTTTCTTTATGCTTACAAAAATTCTCCTGATAATATCATCCTTGTTTGCTGTATCGTATGCTACAGATGTTTCGGATTACATCAACAAACAAAACTGCGACCAAATCATAGACAAACGGGTTTATACCATTTGCTATGATTATAAAATGAAAGGTGCAAAATATGTCGCTTACAACCTTGATGGCACTAAAGTCAATGCAATTAATATCAAAAAGCGTGAGAGATTTTATACCGAAAAAAACTTACCAAAAAAATATCGCAGTTATAGCAAAGACTATGTACATAGTGGTTATGATAGAGGGCATTTGGCTAATGACGCCTCCTTTGACTACAGTAAAAAATCAGTTCGTAAAACCTATTCTATGGCAAATATTATTCCGCAAGCTCCAACTATCAACCGTAGAACTTGGATAAAAGCTGAAAAACTTGAAAGAAAAATTGCAGTAAAACTAGGTACTATCAATGTAATAAATGGCGTAATATACAGCTCAAATACACGTAGAATAGGTACGCATCATATCGCTGTACCCAGTGCTTTTTGGAAAATGATTTATAATGATAAAGTAGGATATAAAAAATGCTTTTATTACAAAAATGATTTAGATGTCAACAGTGAAGACGATAAGCTAAAAAACCATCTAATTGATTGCAGCAGTCTTTAAACGATAATATATTTTATAACTTTAATCCCCTAAAGGACTCTATCAATTCTTTTCCCCCTGTTTTTTCCAACATTTGGGCATATCTTGCAGTCATATCGGGAGATTTATGATTTAGTAATTTTTGAATATATGAAATGTTCATTCCCTTATTTATTAATCTTGTAGCAAAAACATTTCTAAAGTCTCTTACTGCCAATACTGCACTACCTTTTCTATTTATGTTTATTTCTCTATCCAAGACATCCTTAACTATTTTTGGGTAGCCATCATAAACATTTTTATATTTACTATTATAAAAAATATAATCTTGTGGCTCCTTACCCTTACAATGCTCAAATAATACTTTTTCTACTTCTTCACTTACTATATGACCAATATACTCTGTCTCTGTTTTATAATTATACAGATTTATTATTTTTTCATCAAAGTCAATATTTTCAACTTTTAAGTTCAGGATACTCCTTTTGCGTGCACCTGTTGTAAGAGCCAATAAAGCGAACAAATAACCTAATCGATAAGATTCATGATAATCGCGCCTATTTATTTTTGGCTTTTCTGTTTTCAATGCATGTAAGTATCTCTCAATCTCTTGTTCGCTCATTCTCTTTAAAGAAACATTATCAAACTTGACTCTTTTGATATAATTAAATGGATTTTCACCTCTATATCTTTCTTTATCGATACTGTATTTAATTATAGTATTACACAAAACAAGTACTAAGCTTACAGTCGCGGGAGCTAATGTTTTGGTTTCATCATATTGAATTCTATCTTTATAAATCCATTTTACTGGATGCTTTTTAAACATTTTATCTTTAAATTCTTTTAGTTCTTTAGTTGTAACCAACATCAAAGGTTTTGAAGCAAATTCTTCATTCCTGACATGAAAACTGTATCTCTTCTTTTCTTGATGCGATTTTTTAAAAAAATGATTTTCAAAATAATAATCTGCCATTTCGTTCAAAGTAATAAAATTTATTGATTTTCCTTTGTTGATAGCTAAACCATTTTTAATATTATATACTTCTTGTTTAACTCTATTAAATTCTTTAAATGCTTTATTATGTGTAATG
>WFPU01000068.1 GCA_015487435.1 Sulfurimonas sp. | reverse complement strand
TTTGTTTGTAAATTTTTCATGAAATCTAAAGAGGGGTTTAGTATTAATGCTTTATCATCATTACTCTCTATCTCTTTTTTAGCTTGAACAAACTCTTTTTTAGGTTCTTTTTCTTGTGTAACTATTTTTTCAACCTTTTTTTCTTTAATAGTATTTTGTTCCTCTTTTATTTCAGTAATATCAATAGTTTTAAAAACATATATAATTAAAAGTATAGTAGTTACAATTGCACCAACATGTGGAAGATATGTTCTAATTTTATAATTTCTCCATCGCTTTTCAAGTTCATGTATATTATGCATCTATTAATCCTGTATGAATTGCGGACATCTCAATAATCTTATTTGACATTTTGTCTGTATTTATTACACGTCGGTTATTATTATAGTAATAAGAATAGATTTCAAATACTGTATTTAACAACTTATTTGTATCTCTATAGTTTCCATCTGTAAGTTTATGTATAAGTTTTATAGAACTATTTGTAATCATATTTGCACTATCAAAACAGTTAGCCTTCATGAGTTTTTTTTGTATATATATTTTCAACTCAATTACAGTTGCATTACTCAACTCTATAGATTCCCAGATTCTAGTTTGAAAATGCTCTTTTGCTATTAAATCTTCTTTTTGAGTCTTATGAAGGGCAATTACAAATTTAACCTTTCTAGTATCTGATAATAATCTAATTTTTTCCATTAAATTATCTGAATAAAGTTGTGCTTCATCTAATAAAACAAGAGGTATCTCATCTGAGCTTTTATGTTTTAGTATTTTAATCATTTGAGTGAAATTTAATTCGTTGTCATCTTTTATCTCAAATAAATCCTGCGCAATAGATTTATAAAACTCACTCTCATCTAAGATGGGGGTACTATAATAGTGAATTTCTTGAGTTTTAAATAAGTCTTGGTATAGTTTAGATAAAAACATACTCTTACCAGTTCCAGGCTTTCCGTAAAGTAAAATCATTTTAAGAGGTTTTTTTACAGAGCTTTTTAATGACTGATAGATTGTGGAGACACGATCTAGCTGTACATAATCTTTAGCATTTACTGTATCTAAAAAAACATCTTTAGAGTTACTAAAGATACTAGATTTCATTTTCTACTTGTACTTTTTTATAATCAACATCTTTTGTTATTTGATTAGAAGTTGAATTTTTATTAATTTTAATATTTTCATTAGATATTCCACTATATCCCAAATCTGATAGTGATAATACATTATTATCTTTTTTAATTATATGTGTCTCTATAACTATAACTAATTCTTGAACTTGTTTAGAGTTAGAATCATACTTAAACAGATAGTTAAGTAGTGGAATATCACCTAATATAGGGATTTTATTTGAACTTTGAGTATTTTTAGTATTGATTAGACCACCTAAGATTATTCTACTTCCATCTTTAACAGTTACTACTGATGATAATTGTCGACGAGATAAATCTGGAGGCATAACTCTATTTGCTGAATTAATATTTAACTCCTCTGTAGTTTCAGATAGTGATGGGTTTATTTTTAGAGTGATTGTATTATCGTCTGATATTTCAGGTGTTATACTTAATAGTACACCAGCAAAGACAGATTCTACAGATTCATTTTGAGTAGTAGATGCGACACCACCACCAGTTCCTTGTTGGTTAATCGAAGATGTTACTTTGTAAAAAAATTCAGTACCAGCTGTAATTAGCGCTGGTTGGTTATTTAAAGTTAAAACCTTTGGATTAGAGATTGAGCTAACATCTCCTTGAGTTTTTAAAAATTTAACAACTTCATTTAAACTTCCTTTTATCCCTACTTGAAATACATTTGCAATTGTGCGACCAACAGAAGATACACCATATTCATCAAAAGAAGTACCTGTATTTAAAGGTTCAGAAGTATATTTTCCCACATTTTTAGAGTTTACAAGATCAAAAGATAAATCAATATTTTGTAAAGCATATAATTGAGACCAATCAACACCCGTAGTTTTTCCTTCAGACATAGTTACAGATAATATTTGCACATCAATTAAAACTTGAAGTTTAACTTTTTCTTGAAGTATTTTGAGATAATTTTCTAGTCTTACTAATTGTTTATCTGTAGCTGTAACTGTAATTAAACCAGCATTTTTATTTATTATTGGTGCATCAGCTATATATATATCTTCTGGACGATTTAATACTTTTCTAAGTTCTAAATCTAACTCTTCCCAAAATATAACTTCATCATTACTTTCAATCTTAATACCAGATTGAGCATTATTTGATCCAGCCTTATTATTAGTACCAGTAGAACCGGTGCCGGTAGTGCCACCCCTTGCTTGATTTTTAGAATTTGAGGTTGAGCTAAGAGTAACATCAGTACTCCCTGTAGCTTTTCTCTGAGATAAGATATAGTCTATATTGAATATTTTAGTAGATAGGTATGAAATTTTTAGAAGATTATTTTCTAATGTATAAGATAGGTTATTTTCTTTTAAAATAATATCTAAAACTTCACTAATAGTTAAATTTTTTAGATAAGTTTTATTTAGTTTTGTATCAAGAAATTTTTGAGCATGAGAATCTGTCACTATTAATGAAAATTCACATTGATCGCTTAATTGTTCAATAAAATCAATTATTTTAGTGCCTTTTGCTGAAGTTACACTAAAAAGTTCATATGAACAGTTTGCATTTGCTTGGAATGATAACACCAATGTTAAACCTATCCCAAATATATATTTTTTCAACGATTTCATCTTTACCTACCTATCTTTTAAATTTTAAGTTATTATTTTTTGTAATAGTCGAAATAACTTTTGTAATTGAATTTTGTTTTAATGTTACTGATGTTCTAGATATTTTAATAATTTTGTAGTGATTTACTAAGTCACCAACTTTATACCATTTAGAATTTATAAGTGCAGAATTGTTCATAATCATACTTAATCTAAATGATGAGTTACTAAAAACTGGTTTCATAGTTGAACTACTAGACTTACTTACCGACGAACTGATTTTATTAGCTTTAGTAGTTTTTTTACTAGCGCCATATCCATTTTTCTCTAAAAAAATAAATGGATCGATTATTTTATTAATATTTGAGTTACGTTCACCACTTCTAGGTGGTTTAATTGCATCTATTTGTTCATCCACCCATGCCATATCAGAAGTTGCTAATAAACTTGTAAGCAGTATTAAAGATAATGATAATTTTTTCATTAGTACTTTATCCCCCATACAGATATTTTAAGATTAGTATTTAATCTATCTTGAGCTTTTATCTCTAAATTATTTATATCTGCAACTAAATCGCTTTGCTCTAAGGCATTTATAAATTTAAGGGTGTTTTTATAGTTGCCAGTTATATCTATCTCTAAATTAAGCATATGTCCAAATGATTCAGATGAAGTAACATAGTTATTCTTAAACTCTAAAATTTTAATATTGTATTTAAGAGCGTTTGTTGAAATTGAATTGATATATTTACCCCATCTCCTCTCATCATAGATAAGGGGGGAGATAGTTTCAATTTTATTTTTTATATAAGCATTTTGATCTTTTTTATCAATCAACTTTATTTTAATCTTTTTAATTTCGTTATTGAGAGCTGCAATTACAGTTTCTGGGTTTGCTTGCAAATAAGCTTTATCTACAATAATTTTTGTTTGAAGTGAATCTATCTGTTGTTTAGAAGCTTTAAATTCAGCTATTGAGCTATCCCAAAAAAGGTAAGCAAAAGCAAAAATCACACCAGCAACCATTATATATGTCAGCTTGATATCTTTTTTACTTTTTTTCTTAAATGCTGAGTCGATACTATGTAAATAATTTTCTATGTTTATACCTATACTCATAATACTTCCACCTTTAATGTACTAAAGTATTTTTTATTTTCTTTATCATAAGCTATTTTTTCTAGTGAAAAATTTATTTTATCCTCATGAATTTTTGTTAAATACTTAACTAACTTAGTTATCCTTATATCTTTATACGCTACTAAATCTAATTCAAAAATATTTTTTTTATCTACCTCACTAAAGGATAGTGATTCTAGCCTTACTTTATACCTATTTAGATCCTTTGTAAGAGTTGTTAATATTTTTGCTTTCATAAGATAATTTACTTTTACATCATGAATTTTTACTAAAGTTTCCTTTTTAGAATTAAATTCATCTTCTTCTTGTTGTAATAACTTAGTATATTTATCTTTGTCAGCATTACGGTTTTTGATTGTAGCTTCTCTTGTTATCTTAGTATTATGTAAAATGCTATATTTATCAGTTAATGATTTTATTTGTAGAGATTGAGCATAAGTAGCTACCCAGTAAGAAACAGGGTAAGCAAAACCTAAAATAAGTGAAGCTACAGCAACTAATATGAGTTTACCACTATCTCTTTGGATAAATTTCGGAGGTCTCTTGTATGATGTAAAGTTACAAATATATTTATCTTCATCTGGAAGAATACTATATAGATGCATAAGTGAGTGGAGATGATCAATATATTCATTTTCTACTGACTCAAAGCCATAATCAAAGTCAAAACAACTACTTTTTATATGTAACTCAAATTCAGAAATTTCATCTAATTTTGTAGCTATGCTTATTTGTGTACCAACGTAAATGTGATCAATTTTTTTAAGGTCATAAGCCCTTTTAACATAAGTAAGGATATCGTTAATATTTGAAAAAATATCTTTGTACAACTTAATAACATACTCTTTATAGGGGCTAATTGATGTTTTTAAATCTTCGTTTTGTAAAAAATTTATAAACTCATTGTATTCAATCTTCTCACCATATAACTCACAAAATTTTTCATGTAATTGGATAAATGAATATTCTAAGGTTTTGCTGAAAATATATTTTTTATCATTATATACTGTTATAAAAGCGTTGTCAGATTGAAAGTAAATAAAAGCAT
>WFPU01000067.1 GCA_015487435.1 Sulfurimonas sp. | reverse complement strand
GCTTATTATTGAGCAAATTATTTTTATAGCTACGATTAAAAGAAGCACTTTTTTTCATAATATTTAGACATTTACTTCGAAATGATGTTTTTGTAAGAGGCATCTTAAATCTTTATCGCTATAATTTCATTAATTTTACTTAAAAAAGGTATATATATGCTTAAAAAAGCTTTATTCACAATTATTTTAACACTTAGTGCAACATTTTTTATCTCTTGTAATGATGATAATCCAAATGATATAGTTTCTGCAAACGAATATGTATTAACAACCCTTGATAACACTCAAATAGTTGTTAAACAAGATGGTGATGCTTTTTATATTAACAATAAAAAAGACAAAATTGTTATTTTTGACATATTTGCAACTTGGTGTCCACCATGTCAGGATTCAGCTTCTCACCTAAGTTCACTTCAAGATAAATATAAAGATGATTTAATTATTATAGGCACTACTATTGAAAAACCAGAGTTTGATAAAGAAGGAAATATCATAAACGATAAATTTACTAATTTCAAATCAAAATATGATGCAAGATATACTATAGTAAATTCTGAACAAAATAGAGTTTTAAATACAGCTATTACAACTGCTTTAGGGATGGGTCCTAGATTTCCTATCCCAACTATTGTTATGTATAAAGATGGCAAATATATCAACCACTATGTTGGTGCTGTTCATGAAGAATTTATAGAGAGTGATATAAAAAGAGCTTTGGAAAGTAAATAATGAAATTATCTTTCTTGCCAAAGAGCAAAGCTTTAGTAATAGGAATTTTTCAAAGAATTTATTATACCCCTGTGGTGCACTTATTAGAAAAAGGAGACAAGTAATTGTTTGGATTCATAAAAAAATCTCTTAGCAAAACTGTTGAGGCAATTAAAACTATAGTACCAAAAAAGAAAATTTTCTTCTTAAGAGATGAGATAGAAGATATTTTATTAGAAGCTGATGTTGAATACGAATTAGTAGAGACTATCTTAAGTGATATCCATCATAGAGATATTACACGCGATATCTTGCGTCCCCTTCTGATAAAAACATTTAACTATGCTTCATATAAAGAACCAGAGTTCAAAGCACCATTTGTTGAACTTATTGTTGGAGTTAATGGCGCTGGAAAAACTACAACTATTTCTAAACTTGCTTTAAGATACAAAAATGAAGGAAAACAGGTGTTACTTGGTGCTGGAGATACTTTTCGTGCAGCAGCGATTGAACAACTAACACTTTGGGCAAATAAATTAGATATCCCAATAGTATCTTCAAAACAAGGTCATGATAGTTCTGCAGTTGCTTATGATACTATTGATTCAGCAAAAGCAAAAAAATTTGATAATGTAATAATCGACACAGCTGGACGATTACACACTCAAACAAACTTATCAAATGAGCTTAAAAAAATCAATCGTATTTGTGACAAAGCCCATCCAGGATCACCTCATAGGACAGTTTTAGTTATAGATGGAACTCAAGGAAATTCTGCAATAGCACAAGCTAAAGCATTTAACGAAATGATAGGAATTAATGGTATTATCATCACAAAATTAGATGGAACAGCCAAAGGTGGCTCAATTTTTTCTATAGCTCACGCATTAGAGCTTCCTATCCTTTATGTAGGTACTGGCGAACAACCAGAGAACCTAACACCGTTTGACAAAGATGAATTTGTTGATGGTTTACTTGATGCTATATATGAAAAAGAAAAATAATGACATTTAAAGAACTGGGGCTAATTGAGCCTCTTTTACGCGCTATAAAAGATCAAGGTTATACAAAACCAACACCTATCCAACAACAAGCTATCCCTATTGTATTAAATCATAACGATGTATTAGCTGGGGCACAAACAGGGACTGGTAAAACTGCAGGTTTTACACTACCTCTTTTACAAAGACTCAGTGAGCATCCAAAAAAAGGAAAAACACATGTTAGAGCATTAGTTTTAACACCAACTCGTGAACTTGCTGCTCAGATTCAAGAGAGTATTTATACTTATGGAAAATATTTACCATTCAAATCAACTGTACTTTTTGGCGGAGTGAAAATAAACCCTCAAATAGTTACACTCCGTAAAGGTGTAGATATTGTTGTAGCTACTCCAGGGCGTTTACTTGATCATATATCTCAAAAAACAATTGATCTCTCACATGTTGAGTGTTTAATACTTGATGAAGCTGATAGAATGTTAGATATGGGTTTTATAAATGATATAAAAAAGGTATTAAATATACTACCTAAAAAACGTCAAACATTACTTTTTTCAGCTACTTTTTCAAAAGATATAAAAAAATTAGCCGATTCACTATTAGATAAGCCACAATTGGTTGAAGTTGCACGTTCAAACGCATCAGCAAAAAGCATTAAACAAATTGTCCATCATGTAGATAAGTCTAGAAAAAGAGAACTACTTACTCACCTTATAAATATGGGTAAATGGACACAAGTGTTGGTTTTTACACGCACAAAACATGGTGCAAATAAACTTACAGCACAGTTAGACAAAGATGGGATTAGTGCAGCAGCAATTCATGGAAACAAATCCCAGGCAGCTAGAACAAGAGCATTAAAAGAGTTTAAACAAAATAAAATTAGAGTATTAGTAGCTACTGATATTGCTGCACGTGGGATAGATATAGATCAACTTCCACATGTTATTAACTTTGAACTACCAAATGTTTCAGAAGATTATGTGCATAGAATTGGACGCACGGGACGCGCTGGAAATAAAGGTGTAGCATGTTCATTAGTATGCGTAGATGAATTTGAATTTTTAAAAGATATTGAAAAACTAATAAAAAAAAATATTGAAAAAGTTACAGTAGCAGGTTTTGCGGTTGATAGGTCTATAAAAGCAGAGCCTATTAATTTAGGTGGGAATAGACAAAAACAACAACGAAGTTCTAACTCAAGAAATCGCTCAAGAAATAGAAATAAGTAGTAGCAAAAAAGCTACTCCCAATCATCAAACTTAGATTTTATATGTTTGTCTTTTTTATAGCGTCTTGCGTTTTTGCTCTTGTCTAATTGATTTGAGCGATACAAAAGATCTTCTCTAATATCATCAACATTTTTTTCACTATCTTTATATTCAATCATCTTTTTTACTAATTTTTGCAAATCCTGAAGTTCCCCCTTATATAGTGGTAATTCCTCTATTCTATTTAATAATTTTAAAGCATTATCTATCTTTTTAGCAAATCCTTTCATAGTTAAATCTGGAGTATTTAAAAAATACGACACTATACTTTTATGGAACCGTTCTAACGCTCTGATATAACGGAGTCTTTGGGAGTTTTCAACTGCTTTATTTGATGCCATTTTAAACCTATTATTTTATTATTGATATAATTATACAATTATTATTTGGAGATAACTTGAAAAAAATACTACTTATAACTATTTTAATGTGTACAGCACTTTTTGCAGAAATATTAAAAAACGAATACCCAACACAAAAACTTCTTAATGATAAAGTTCCAATTGTTGATATTAGAACACTCCCTGAATGGGTAGAGACTGGGTTAATACAAGGGGCTATCCCTATCATGTTTTTCAACCAACAAGGTGGCTACAATGTAGATGCTTTTTTAAAAGAATTAAATAAAAAAGTAGATACTACAAAACCGTTTGCGATAATTTGTAGGACTGGTAATCGTACAAAAATTTTAGGAACATTTTTAGCTCAAGAACTTAATTATAAAGTAACAAATTTACTCGGTGGAATGGTTTATGTAAAGAAGAATAAGCTTCCAATAGTTTCATTTTAAATTTAGATGAAAATTTTAAAAATTATATTTTTTTTAACACTAAGAGTTGTTATCACATTTAGTGTTCTTGGATTTATTATTTTTTTACTGTGGGGTGCTCTTTATCTTATATTTTTAAAGTAAAGATTTAATAACATTGCTTACACCTAGATGCAAATTATAATTAGCAATTGGAAAATCTAATTTTTCATCTTCAAGATTTACATTATATCTATGAAGGTATTTGGCTAAAATCTCTAAATCAACATCCTTAACTCTAAAATACAACGATTTTAAACTTACAAAATCACTCCATTCAAAGAACAGTTCAGGTGTTAACTCATCTACTTCCTTACCTTGAGGATCAAATAATCTATTTTCATCTCTAAGTGGAATAAGTACAGATAAAATTGCATCTGAAAACGGAACCACTTTTTCAAGCCAAATTGGCGATTCATTTCTTGTATCTAACTCTTCTTTTATAACTTTTGTTATCTCATCTCGAGTAGCATTTTTAAATAATTCATAGCTTTTTTCTGTCATAATATTTCTTTTTTGCAAATGATACCTTTTTAAGTATAATTTCGCTTTTAAAAAGGAGACTTATTTTGAAATTTAACAAAAGTTTTATAACCAACTCAATAGCAGTTTTATTGATTATTATCTCTTACAACATAGATACAAAATATTCTTCATATTTTTTATATACCGGTTTGTTTGCTCTCTCAGGAGCATTAACAAATCAATTAGCTATCCATATGTTGTTTGAAAAGGTCCCACTACTTTATGGTTCAGGAGTTATACCTGCAAGATTTGAAGAGTTTAAAAGATCAATAAAAAATTTAATGATGACTCAATTTTTTACTCGTGAACAATTAGATAATTTTTTTAAAAATGAAGAAAAAAAGATAGATTTAGAACCAATAATTCAAAATACAGATTTCACACCAGCTTATGATGCACTTACAAAAACAGTTATGGAGTCATCATTTGGTGGAATGCTTGGGATGTTTGGTGGAGAAGCAGCACTTGAAGGACTTCGTGAGCCATTTGAAGAGAAATTAAAAAGTGCTGTTATAAAAATCACAAATTCTGATGCATTTAATAACACTCTGCAAAACCATATGCAAAACTCATCGCTTAGCGATGATATGATGAAATCTATCGAAAAAGTAATAGATTCAAGACTAAATAAATTAACTCCACAAATAGTTAAAGAGATTGTTCAAAACCTTATTAAAGAACACCTCTCATGGCTTGTTGTTTGGGGTGGAGTATTTGGTGGAGTTATAGGATTTTTTAGTTCATTCCTATTGTAGCCCTATAAATAGGGATTATAATAAAAATTAATCATAAATTTTACATCAATATAATCTAAACCTGCCCATTTTATACATATTTAATAATATTCATACTTTTACAACTTGTCCAACCTGAGCGTTCTATCTCTAATTTATATTTATTTATAGCATTAGTGATTCTAAGACTAGTGGCTGCATTATTTTTGGAAAGGATGATTACTTTGACTTGTCTTTCATTCGCATCAAAATATTTATTGATTTTTAAAAGGTTGTCTATGAGGTGAAAACCGGTTCCTTTATTAAAAGATAAATGTTCATTATCAAGTTGATATTTGTAGTATTCATCTAAGCCTTTTTTGCTCAAAGATTTTGTTTTCAGTTTCAAGATCAAATAGTGCTCGTGAGCTTACTGCTACTACTAGTTTATCTACTAATACCAATCCCCATTAAAATATAAAAGCTTTAGCCTGTTCAATAATCCATTTATACCCACACAGTTTTTGAGTTTTTTCAGGATCAGCCATCCAAGTCACTACTTCATCTTCAATAATGTTTTTTTGAATATCAATACCTTTAAAAAGT
>WFPU01000066.1 GCA_015487435.1 Sulfurimonas sp. | reverse complement strand
ACTTCCAATGATGAAAATCCGGAAAGTGATTTACTATGTTTAAGTCTATTAGATTTGAGTTGTAGTTTTAATATTTTATTATTTTTAGTTTTTTTTAAAACCTTGTCCATATTTATATTTTTAACTCTATTCAATATAATATTTTCACAAACTAGAGATGATATTACTTGAGTTAGAAATTTTCTTTTTTTCTTAAATTTAATTGTATCTATTGTGGAACTGTAACCATCCAGTTTAGCTGTAAAATCAACAGTTTCTAAGTTGTTTTGCATAAGTTCTTGTTTGGAAAAAAATATTACTTTATCTATTAAAACATTATTATTAACTTTTTTACTATTTGCATGATTATAGTAATATACTAAACTCTCTATTGGTGTATAATTTTGCATAATTTTTAAAGGAAATATATTATTTTGAACAGATAAAAATTTTAAAATATTATTTATTTGCCTAATTATTGTAGTATTTTTATCAATTTCTAAATCATATATGCCATATAGATAAAAAAAAGTATTTACACCAATATTATGTGAATTTTTTGCATATTTTTTTAAAAATGTTTCCCATTCAATATTTAATTCTTCTTCTCCATACACAGGTATAAAAAAAACATTATCTTTATTTGGAATGAAATTTTTCACCTTTGATATATTTATTTTTTTAGTAATTTGTAGTTTACAAAAAGTATTTATCACGTCTAATATATATCTATTACAACTTGAATAATAAACCATTAATTCCCTCTATTGCTTTTAGATTAACTGTTAACATCTTTATTGGTGAAATCATATTCCACCTAGGCTATTGGCTTGCATATTAATATAATTTGCTTATTGCTTAAAAATTTAATTATTGTTTAGCTACTCCACCAACTCCAAACTGTAACAGCTGCTGCTGCACCTAAACCTAATAATTCCCATTTTGACATGCCATCTTCGTCTGATGAAGAATTAGAATCTGATGTTGAAAAATTTTCTTTTTTCTTTTCTTTTTTCTTTTCTTTTTTCTTTTTTCTTTTTTCTTTTGCTTCTTCTTTTTCTTTTGCTTCTTCTTTTTCTTTTGCTTCTTCTTTATTAAGACTGAGCATTGTTGAAGCTACATCATAAGCATCTATAAATTCATCTAATATCTTAGTTGTAAGCTCAAAATCATTTTCATGTAGTGTTTTATTGCGAATTACTGCCATAAAACGAATCGCTTTTACAACTTGATTATTTAATTGATCTTGTATACTTGATACTTTTTCATGTAAACCTCTTCCCTCTGCCCCTAAATCAACTAATCTTGTTTCTATTTCTTTTGTCCTATCAATAATTGTTTTATAATCCATATTGGGTTCCCCTGTTAAATTTTGAATTGCATTTGTGCTGTTAAGACTTTCCTTAAATAATTTTTGAGCTAACATACTACAACTTAAAATTTCTAAGGCAATATCTTGGAGTTGTAACTCTTTATTAATATCTACACCTTCATTTCGAATATAACCTAAGATAACCTTTTTAATAGCTTCTTTTTGTTCTGTCGTTATATCTTTCTTTAAAATATTAACTGTATTCTTAACTTTGTTATAGTTGTCAGAAAATTGATATAAACTATTAAAAGTTGGCGAAGCTATCTCATTAACTAAAAAAGATGTGTCTATAATTTGATTGGAATTAGCATTCAATCTTATGATTTTAGTAAATTTTTCAAAAGGGAATTGTTCAATTTCATCTATTAGATTACTAATAAATTGTTCTAAAGTTATTTTTTCATCTATATCTATTCCAGCAGTAAGCATAGCTTGCATTAGACCATGAAGACTGTTTACAGTCCACTCTTTTTTTTCTATTATTAATCTAAAATCATGAACTAAAGATAAAAGACGAATATATTTTGGATAACGTTTATGATATTTTTGTGCTTGTATTGTAGCAACCCAGCTATTTATATTGGCAGTAACTTCTATTGTGCCAATTCTTTGTTCATGTGATTCAAACTTATTCTTGATTTTTATAGCAAACCTAGCAATCTCTTCCCTTGTTTCATTCTCTTTAACTGCTAATGTATCAAGATTATTTTTTATAGTTATTAATGCATCAGCCATTAAAATATCTCGTTCATTTAACATCTGAAGATAACGCCATCCCATCTTTTGCATCTCGACTAAATCATATTGATTGTCTTGTTGCATTTTGGCAGTTTTCCCAGCAAAGGAAGATGCACACCTCTTAAAAAATCCTTTATCTTTATAGTCCTCTAATCGTTCATTTGTGCAGGACATCAATCTTGTTGCATCCATAGCTAACTGTTCAGCTAGTTCTTTATTTTGTTTAGCCCATTCTAGCTTGGGATTTAATTGTTCATCAACTTCAATAATTTCTGCTTCACTCATTGCCAACATATTATTATAGCTCCTTAATTTTAATCATATTTCATCAATTGCTGCAGACATTTTAAATCCAGAAGATTCTATTTTTTCAAGCTTGTCTGCAAAAGAATTATCAAGTCTTTCTTCTTCTTTTAGATATTCTGTAAATAAAACTTGACCTTGAAATATATTTGTCGATACATGTTGAAGTACAGCTAATGATTCATTCAAGTTAGTTGTATTTCTCAACATATCTGAGTATGCTTGTTCTATATGATTCTCTATAGCAATTTGCATAGCTAAACCTGCAATCAGTCCACCAGAAATACCACCAACTGTTCCCAATACTATTAATCCTGTAGAACCCGCTGTATACCCAAGCGATGTTGCAGCGGCTGTGCCTACTGAAAAGCCGACTGCACCACCTGTTGCCCCTGTGGCAGTATTGAGTATATTTTTACCTTGTCTCTCATAATATTCATCTTTTGTTATTTTGCCTGAGCCAAGTCTTACTAAATCTTTAACAGCATCAATGGCACAAATAACTCCTACTGTTGCTACATTAGAACGCATCATTCCTTGCAGGCTTTGTTCTGTAAGTTTTTCTACTAACTCTTTTGAACCATACCTTACGATTAAACTTTGTGCACCAGTTACAGCACTTGCTTTAACTGCACTATCAGCAGCTGATGAAGCAGTTTCTGAAATAATCTTATATACCGCTTCTTGTTCGGTAATTTTTCCATCTTGAACCATTTTACAATATAGAACTGTATTATATGCACCTGACATAACTGCAGAGATAGTTGCAGCTCCCTTGGCTGCTTTTTTCATTTGTTGTACAGTTGATTCAGTCTGATATTTTCCCTCAAGTTTATTTTTATGTTTTGCATTTTTTGGATCTTTGGCTAATGCTTCAGCATCTTTTTTAGATAATGGAGTGGACTGACTCTCACCAGTATCAATAGTATCAGTTGCCTTTTTTTCTACTTGAGTTGCAGCTTCTTTAACTTCAGTTCTTCCATTTGGAGCACTCTCTTTTAGCCGAGTTTTACGAGATTGGTCTTGAATGCTAGGTTTACCATTTTCTGGGTTTATTTGGTCAGATGGTCCAAGTAAGGAGTCCATATCTTTATACTTTGCTTCACCATTTTTAACTTCTCGCATTGCTTTTGCAGTTTTGTCTGAATTCTGATAATATTTAGCTTGTGACTGATGAGTAACTTCTCCATCTTTAACCGCAATCAAATCAGGGGTATCGTTCTTCTGAAATCCATAATCGTACCATTCCGCATCATTATCTGTTAATACTCGAGTACTATCTCCTTTTAGTATTGCATTTAAATTATAACTTTCAGCATGTGAAACTTCTGCTGCAAAACCAGCTTTAACGGCTGTAGTTTGATTCGTATTTGATATATCAGCAAAAGCATTATTAGCTTTTGCAATTTGTTCAACCATATCAGCCATTTGTTGTTTGGCTTGCAATGGAAAGATAGGATTTGTCTCTCCTAACTGTGAAAATGCTTTTTCAAATTTTTTTTCTATTTTT
Organism: Sulfurimonas sp.; assembly: GCA_015487435.1. Classification (GTDB taxonomy): domain Bacteria; phylum Campylobacterota; class Campylobacteria; order Campylobacterales; family Sulfurimonadaceae; genus Sulfurimonas. The sequence continues at coordinate 13,654 of WFPU01000066.1, read as the reverse complement.
TCACTCATTTTTCGTATTCCTTAATGCAAACAACCTATCATTATAGGTTGCCTGAGTATTGTACAGAAGATAAACTTACACAAAACATAATCTATCATAATAGGGTGTAAGCTGTTGCATATTACTACGGAGGCATTTCATAAACGCATTGGCAAAAATGTTGCAATCCATAGAAAAGCAAAAGGCTTATCTCAACTTGAACTCTCTTTAGAGATGGGCTACAAATCTGTCTCTATAGTCTCTGGTGCCGAAGTCTATTACAACAACATTCACTTCAACATAGAACAACTCTTAAAAATCTCACAAATCTTAGGAGTTGACATCTGTGAATTTTTTAAACCCGTCTAAAAAGCTCTCTCTATCACAAACATTCTGTTTATAGTGTTTCATAGCCATAGCATACCTTTTGTAACTCTCCTCTCCACTCTTAGGACGAGTCTTCGCTGAACCAAATGTAAGGTAGATATTCTTGCCCCGAGCAGCTCTTTGACCAAGTATATATGCTTTTCTTTTTTGTTTGTGAAGAATATACTTTCTTTTAAGTGTGAGAAAGAGGCTCTCTCTAAGTCCTGCTCTTTTTTCTATCTCAACTATAAGCTTATAGTTACTATAGAACTCTTTAACTTTATGAAGCAGTGCTCTCATCTGTTTCACCACTTAAATCAACATGAATGCTCTCTTTTTTCACACTAAGAGACATCCCCTCTACAAGTGTAGAGAGGAGTCCTTCTTTGTTGAGTTTTTTACGGTAATAAGTATCAGGCATCTTAAACTTTGTTATCATTTCATAATTGAAAGGATCTATGAAAAATGCAACATGTGCTAAAGCATAGATATTTTTTGCATAGGTTTGAATGACTTGCAGGCTCTCTTCATCTATCTCCTTGTTCTCATCCAAGCCAACAAACTTGATATGCAGTGCAAGGTTGTAGGAAAGAGTCTCTAAGATGTTTATGATTTTTTCCATATAAGAGCTAATCTCATCATCGATGATGGTATCGGGAAACTTCTGTTTTAGTAGTTTTGTATCTGTTTGTAGAGTATCATCTTTTATATCGTGTTTTTCTAGGAACTCACGGTATGTTTTCATAGATGTTTTGTATAACGCTTTTTTACGTTTATGAAACTCACGGGCTTTTTCATAGCTTACTTTTTCTGTTGGCTCTTTCTCTTGCTTGTGTTCATAGCTTGGTGAAGGTGTAATCACTTCATCATCCCACGGACACCCATTCTCCTCACAATACTCTTTTGCTGCATATCCAGCCGCCGCCAATGTAACGCCACCGATTAATAATCTTACTAACATCGCTTTCTCCTGTTTTTTGTATTTCTGAAGAAAGTATAGAATAAGTGTGCGAAAGGTTGGTTCGTTTTAGGGTACAACTATCTCTATGTTTTGATATTTACCTAATTGTAGGAGTTGTTTATCATTTGTTACAAAGAGTTTTACATCTATGCGAGAAGCACTACTAAGTATCAACAGGTCTTCAAAGTCCTCACATAGGTTATTAAAAAATGCTTCTTTTGCATTTGTAAAGTCATTATGTGCGATATAGTGTGGAACTATTTCTTCACTAAGTGCTTCTATAGCTAAGAGTGTTGCTTTGGAATCGTGCTTTCTTTTTTCTGTGAGCACATAATAAAAAGTAGTAATGAAATCCCCTGAAAAAAAGAACTCATAATCTTCGTTATCTTTGTTGGCAAGATACCACTCTACACTTCTTTTGGAAGTTGGTCGTGAAGTGTCAAGCAGGTCTAGGCATATATTGGCATCAAGCAAGATTTTCATTATAGCTCTTTTTCATCTCTTTATAGTCAGTATTACCTATTACACCATCAAGCATCCCTATAAACTTTCCAGTTCTTTGCTTTGATTTTTTTTCTATTGTTTCAATAAGCTCAGGTTCTTTAACTATAGCCTGAAAGTAGTGTGTCAGCAGTTGTGTAAAGTTAAGGTTTTGCTCCTGCAGAATATTGCCAACTTTATCTACAAGTTCTTTATCAAATTTAAAATTCTTACGAACAGTAAGAGTACCCATATTATACTCCTTTAAATAGTATGTATTATTTTTATACATACATTATAGCATATTCTCTTTATGTATGTAAATAAGCAGATAACTCTTCTCTTAGTCTTTCATCAAGCTCATACGGCTCAACAATCTTAATATGGGGTATCCAATATCGAATTATCTTTAGCATCTCTTCATCATAAGCGACTGTAGTCTGTACGATAAGCTTCTTCTTTGTCTGTTTGAGTACAACCTGATGAGGCAAAAGTTCACGACGTAGAAAATACTCAGCGACACTGGAGTCTATCTCCAGTATCACTTTTATTTTGTTTTTGGAAAACCATTTGTTATTTGGATCGTTGATAATCTCGTTATAGTCATTGTTTGGTGTAAACGACTTCTCTGTTTTACAGAGTTTCTCAATCTTTGTAAAGCTGTAAGTCTTTAATTCACCACCTTCATCGCCAACCAAGTACCAAATAGCATTGTTGTTGACCAGTTTATAGGGGTTTAGAAGTCGTTTTTTATCTTTATATGTAAAACAGAGTTGATGTTTAAGCACAATCGCCAAGCGAATAAGGTCAAACTCTTCCTTTTTAGCGCTTATATCTTCATAGGCTCCTGCTTTAACAAGCAGTGCATCACTTACTTTCTTATTTAATATATCCGAGAGGGCACTATCATCGATTGCAGGGTAAAGCTTATTAATACCGCTTAAAAGGGCAAAGTCTCGTATATCATCATAGGTAAGCCTTCCTAAAAGATAAGCTTCCATATAGTATTGCCCATTTTTATGTGTGACAGGGAGAAACTGCATTACCCTTTCATTTAGGTCTTTTTGAATACTTCTCTGGGTAACTGCAAACTCATCCGCAAGCTCTTTTACACTCAGTATCTCTCCGGCATTAAGCCGTGTTATGATGGAAGTGAGCCGTACTGCGAGCTTATCCGTTTTTGTGGGCATCTCTTTATTCATCATCTTCTAAATCAAGCCACCAGCCGATTATATTTCTATGTTTCTCTGCTGCTTTGTAAAACCACTCTTCCACAGCCATATACTCCAAGCCCATACCATTGTCACTCTCAAACTTCTCTTCCCACTCCTCTTGAGAGCCAAACCCTTCAAGAATTGCCACTATAGAGTATCTTGCACCTACATTATCATTATGATTTGTTCTAAGGAGTTGCATGAAGATTTGTAAAGCTAAATCTTTGTTGCCACCTCTCCAGACAAACATCCCAAAGTTAAATATCATACGAATAATGTGTCTGTTCTCTATAAAACCCCAAGGAAGCTCATCAGGAAATCTACCGTTGTCATCTAAAAGATCTAATGCTCTCTCAAAGCCTTTTTCAATTGTTTCAAAAGCATTCTCAAAATCTTCATCCAATAAATAGTACTCATACAAAGAGATATAAGGATCAAAGTAATCAGGATCTTTTTTGATGATACTTTTGAGTGTTTTTATACTCTTTTTGATATTTTCAGAGTCTGGAGATTCGGTAAATTCCCAATAGAGTTCGTTGACCTTAAATCTGTCCTTATCGATAAATTCATAAGTATCATTCTCATTTTCTAGTGCAAACGCATCATCTGTGTAAAGGCTAGACTCAACATCAAAAGCCTTTTGAGAGATGGCAGGTGCTTTTACATCAAAGTAAGCTCCTACATCTTTTGCAGTTATACCGCCTCTCCCGTTTAAACCACTCTTTTTTAAAAACACATAGATAATGGCTGCTGCTAAAAGGTTGGGTTTTTGAGCGTTTTCAATCATTTGGGGATTTGCTTCATTAAGGTTTTCAAGCATAATGAGCGGTATTTCACTTACTTTTAAAAACTCGAAGCTGTACTTACGAATTTGGTGTTCAATTGTCTTGTAATTATCTTGCATATATGCACTTCCTTCTTTAATTATGCACTTTTGTTCTTGTTATTATGCCACGAATAGTATAAACAAGAGTTTCCAAAAAATTATAACCACATATCATAGCTCTGAAAACCATACAAAGGAGCATGATGAAAAACTCATATTTCAAACACAACAACTTTCAAGACTATTCCCAATGGTGGAATAGTCTTGATGTCCATATAAACCCGCTAAACAATCCACACTACACACCACTACAAGGAGCATAATCATGTGGAGTCCATCTACACTGTTAACCATCGCCATAACCGTTGGTACGGTTTTAAAAGAGACACTAGAGTCGGATGAAGAGTAAAACTTCATCTTAACAATACAACACATAATCAAAATTAAAAAAGGATAAAACCATGTCAAAATTTCCACTAACAAACGAAGAGCTTTTAGCTCAAGCCCCAGCACTCTTTACAGAGGAACCACACTATGATGTAAGTGACAAGTACCACTTCATCCCAACAATCGATGTTATTGAAGAGATACGAGCAAACAATTGGTACCCTGTAACAGTAAGTGAAGCATCTGTAAGAGATGAAGATAAACAGGGCTACCAACAACACTTAGTCCGCTTTCGTCACTTCGATGATTTACTTCATCCACAAGAAAATGCAGTAGAGCTTTTACTCTTTAACAGCCATGACAGAAGTAAGAGCTTCTCTATATCAGCGGGGCTCTTTAGATTTGTGTGCAGTAACGGTTTAGTTATCGCAGATTCTGTGTTTGAGACCTATAAAATCAAACACTTAGGAGAGCGAGATAACGATGTAGCCTATGCGGTTGAACAAATCACAGCTATCAAACCAAAGCTTATGCAAAAGGTACAACAACTTGAATCTATAGAACTCTCAGAACTTGAAAAAGAGAGCTTTGCAAAAAGTAGCATTCCACTACGATTTGATAAACACCTGCAAGTAAATCATACAGATTTGCTTATTCCACATAGAGATGAAGACACCAAAAATGACCTCTATACCGTTATGAATGTCATTCAAGAGAATCTTATTCGTGGCAATATCTCAGGTATAAATAAAGATACAGGTCGCAGATTTACAAGTAAAGAGATTACCTCTATAAGTAAAGATGTAGAAATTAATCAAAAATTATGGAATATTGCAGAGCATATCGCAACAATTAAACAGCCTCAAATGGCATTAGCAGCATAAGGAGCAAGATTATGAAAATGACAAACTACAGACTACAAACAGAGATGGAGCGCATCAAACCAGATAATACGGAGTGGTTTAAAAACTACATCCGTCAAGTTTTAGAATCAGATAAGCCTTATCATGTAAAAACAGACTACATTGGTCTGAGTATCAAAGAGATTGATAATAAGATAGAGTATCTCTCAAATGACATCAAAGAGATGACAGCACTTAAAAAGTCTCTTACCCTTGCAAAAACTACAGCACTTGAAGCTACCGCCAGTGTATTGACAGAGTATGGCATTGACCGCCTCGATGGAACAGCTATATCATCCATAACAATCACCCCACCAAAAACCAAAACAAAAGAGACCTTTAAAATCGTAGATGAAGATGCTCTTGTGCAACTGGGTTTTTGTAAAGTAGTGATAGATGAGCAAGCAGTAAAAGATGCAATGCTCACAGTTGAGGGGATGGATGAAATCGATAAGTTTGTAGAGGTAGGGATTACAACAGAAGAGATACCTGCAAAAATCAAAGTCAATTCAAAACGCAACAGTACAAATAACCAAGCAAGTGAGCTACTCACACTTGTTGAAAATCAAGAAGCAGCATAAGGAGGTTATACTATGTTTAACGATAAACAGAATCAAGTTCTAGCCTATGAGCTAGACAGCAGTAGGATAAAAAGTCGCAGTAAAGGGAACATCACTCTCTTCTACATAGAGGGATTTAATATAATTGAGACAGCTAATAAAATTTTTGGGTACGGTAATTGGAGCTACACAATCTCAAAACTCGAACAGGTCTCACAGGAACAAAATCAGAATCAAAATAATGTCATCTGCTATAAAGCAGTTGTAAATGTAACAGTACATGATTTAACCCACTCAAAAAGTGTCACTCGTGAAGATGTAGGGTTTGGCACGGGTATTGCAAAAACGCTTGCGGATGCACACGAAAGTGGAGCAAAAGAAGCAGTAACTGATGCCATCAAACGAGCATTTCGTACTTTTGGTAATCAGTTTGGCAATTCACTCTATGATAAGAGCCGACAGCATCAAAATCAGACCACGAACATGCAACAACCACAGCAAATGCAACAGTCACAACAAAGCTATCAGCAACCTACACAGCAGATTCCACAAATGACACAATCGCATACACCAATGGACTATTCATCTCTTTATAATCTTGGATTAACAGTTGTAGAACAAGGTCAAAATCTCATAGTAGTCGGCGATGACATCTTCTCTAAGAAGGACAGTATTAAAGCGTGTGGTTTTCGGTGGGATGGGGCTAGTAAGCTCTGGTATAAATCGATTGAACAGCAGGCGGCATAGGAATGAAGCACTACATGTTCTTTACGAGAGAAGGAAGCACTTTTGATCCACATGATAAGGAGATTTCAAATATGCAAATCCTTGGCACTGGTGATGGAGAGGATATTTTAGAGGCTTTTAAAAACTTTAAAAACAATCAATCCTATCTTTTGGAATATAGCTTTAAAGAGATATTAGCACTTGAGTATGTGGGTGAGATTATCACTAACTTAGAATTATGAGTAAACTAATACCAAATATGTTGCAGCTACTAGATTCGTAGCTGTGGCATTTTTCTTTTTTTTAAAATATACCATCAATACTGCAAAATTATGAGTTGTTACAAATTCCCATAAACTCTACTGTAAACACCCCTTCTATAATACCTACCTGATAAATACAATAATAACAATTTACAACAACTACATTTATATGAAAAACACAATAAGAAGAAGTAGAATATGAAGTACCAAACATATGTAGATAGTTTAGGCATTAGAATTGAATCCGATAGAAACATGCAACAAGATATAGTAAATAATATAAGAAATTTGACTGAGAGTGTGAATCTTCCATTTGTAGCTTCAAAACACAATCATGAATCAAACCCCTTACATAGACATAGTGTCTTTAAAAACAACAGGAGAGTAGCAGTTGTCAGTACTTCAGCCTTTGTGAAACGAACTCAGCAAAACAGTACTGTATTCAAGAAGACTATTTATTATACAAAGGTAGAATTTGCGGGATTGAAGTCCTATCATAAAGAGCAAGATGAATTAATGTTACGCTATATGATAAGTGTATTTGTTCTATTAAACAAAAACAAGATACCTTTTAAGCTAATCAATCTTGACATTTCTTTAGATGTTTTTAACTCTAAATTCAAGCATATACTAGGGCTATGCAGCACAAGAGTCCCTAATACAAAATATTTCAAACTAAATGCTCAACTGCAACCATATATGACAACACAGTATATAGAACTCCCATCTAACAGATCCGTATCAACGGCTTATTTATACGATAAAGCAGAAAAAGAGAAGATAGATGATGAAATTGTGCGTATGGAAATAAAAATGAAGCCAAGATTTTTTAATGTGCATGGGTTAGACTTCACTAAGATAGATAAAACATTAAAGAGATATCATGTGCTCTATTTTAAAAGATTAACCGATAAACAAGCTCTATGTGCCGCTTATGACGCTATTGAGAATCCCAAACAAAGAGATATTAAAAAATTACATCTAGAGCAGTATAAAAGATTAGAGTTTGACATTAGACGGATAGAGCGTTTTATTGGATTATTATTTGAAGCAGACAATGCAGATGAATATTATGATATTTTGCATGAAGAATTTTACAACATTTAAAGATACAAAAGAAGATACGATTATAGTAGATAAATGGCTCAAAATATGATACTATTATACTCATTAATCGTTTCAAAGGATAAAAATGCACAATGATGAAAAAATTGTTAAATGGATATGGCAACGTAAAGAGTATCCACAGTTTAACTATAATAAAGAGAAACTTTCAGCATTAATTAGTCAGATAGAGTATCTACGAGGTGTATTAGACGGTTATTCAAAGCTTTTTAGCAAAGATGATATACGAAAAATAGAGATTGAGAGGCTTACTGATGAAGCTATTAGTACATCACTTATTGAAGGAGAGATCTTTAAACGAGAGAGTGTTTGTTCTTCTTTAAGAAAAAGATTGGATAAAGCGTTTGACGCAAGAAACGATGAATATGCAACAGCCGTGAGTGATAGTCTTGTTGAGATATTTATAGATTGTAGCCTTAATCGAGAGCCTTTAACACTAGAGAGATTACACGGATGGCATAACTGTCTCTTTGAACATCAATACTCTAAACTCTACAAAGTTAATGTCGCTACATTTAGAACACATGATGATATGGAAGTGGTTTCTGGTGCTATAGGGCATGAAAAAGTACATTATCTTGCACCACCTGCTAGTTTGATAGATAAAGATATAACAAGACTTCTGTCATACTGCAACAATAGTAATGAAAACCTTTATATAAAAAGTGCTATTGCTCATTTATGGTTTGTTATTATTCATCCCTATGAAGATGGAAACGGTAGGATTGCAAGGGCTATAACGGACTATATACTTGCACAAGGTGTAACGCTTACCGAATTTAAACTCTACTCCATCTCGACAGCCATTAACAATGATCGAATAGGATATTATGATATCTTAGATAAAACGACAAATCTTTTTAAAAACAGCGAGTATGATATTAGCCCTTGGATAGAGTGGCATCTCAACACTCTTAAAAATGCAATGCAAGAGGGTTTAAAAAGTATAGAGTATCTTGTACAAAAAACGAAATTTTGGGATAGATGTAGAGAACACTCACTAAACGAGCGACAAGTTAAAGTATTGAATAAGATTTTAGATATGGGGAGTGAGAATTTTGAGGGTGGCATTAGTACGAAGAAGTACATCTCTTTAACTAAAGTGAGTAAAGCAACAGCAGTAAGAGATATCGCACAGCTCGTAGAGTTTGGATGTATCGAGCAGATAGAGGGCAGTAGTGGTCGGAATGTTAGGTATAGGGTTAATGTTGAATAGAACCATTAAAGGACTGTAAAATAGTTATTTAAAAACTATTCAAACTCATTTTTAAGTATCATTTTACCAAAAAAGCCCACTAAGAAGCCCAAAAAAGCATGGGCTTTTTGGTACTTTTAAGTAAAAAACAATAGTTTATTTTATCATAGCTATTTTTACGGGTTTTGTTATAAATTTTAAGCAGTCTTTATAAAGACCGTTTATCCGTATTTAGTTAATTAAAAATAACTATTGTCTTTTCCTCGAGGGTAGATATACCAGTTGCTTCCACTATGTTTGATGTTTTTAACTTCAAATATATCTTCAGTAGTAATCACTCTTAATTGTTCCATTATAGTGTCAGTAGATATATCGTCACCGAATAAATCATTAAATGCAAGTGCAACATGAGTCCTATTGATTCTGAAATATCTTTTAAAATCCTTACTCATTTTTAGTAGTAAATCTCTATTTCTTAACTTGTGAAAATATTCTATTCTCAGGTTCACAAGTGCATCATGAAATTCTTGCAGATATACATTGGCAAGTCCTATTATTCTTTCTTTTTCAGGTGTTTCAAAAGGTTCTTGCAACAATTCAAAATCGATTTCCAGTGTTTTTAAATATTTTGCAAAATCTTCTAATTCTAAATCTATATAAGCCTTTAAGTTATCATAGTTACCAAAACCAAGAAAATTGTTCTCAGATAACTTTTGTCCTGTTTGAAAGACACTGTATCTTCGATCACCTTTTTTGATATTAAAAACAGTTGCATAGTTTGCAGTAAATAGGCATTGAGCATGTAATTCAACTTTTTTATTTAGTTCAATATGCGGATTTGTAATTACTGCTTTAAAAAGACTCTCATATCTTTTGGAAACATTGGCTGTCACTTCATCAAAATTTATCAACCGTTTTTCTTTAATAAGGCGAGTTAATTTATAATTGCTCTTTAAGCTTTCAGCATTAACTTGGCTACAGGCATCCTCTCCATATAATCGTTCTATAATATAGTATAGAATATTTTTACCAACACCTTCAAGTCCAAAGAGCACTACAGCGGTTTGTGGCTTTATCCCATATATGAAATTAAAAGCTAACCACTGAAGAAAAAACTGTAAGTGTTTGAATTTTTTATCCAAAAGATTGAATAAAAAATCTAATATGACTTCTGGTTTGTTATCCGGTTCTCCATCTAACATCATAAAGTTAGTTGGAATAGCTGTATTTAAATAGTACAACCCATTCTCTATGATTATTTTCTCTGGTATATTAGGTCTATACTTTTCTCCACTTAAATATTTGAATTGGTGTATTGAAAGAGGATATAGTTTATCTTTAGTCATTTGACCCTCCAATTAAATTAGTATTATCTACTTTATAAGATGTTGATTGAAATATAAAATCATCTATATCAATATCATAATATTTTAAAACGTCATCAGTAATCTTGATTTTAAACCTAAAATGTTTACTAAGTATTGTCTCAACAGTTTTTTTAGGTCTTTCGATAAGTTCATCGTTTCCTTTTAATTTGAAATAAAATTTATTGTTGTTGTTTAAATATATCTCACCACCTTGTTCATGTAACTCATTAAGCAGTTGACAGGAATAATTTTCTCTACAATCATTACTTTTATTATATTTTGAATAGTCGACTTTGATATACTTTTGTTGTACATCATCTGTTTTATGCTTTATATTTTTGGAATAATAAATTTCATTAAGATTTTTATCATAGAGATTTTTTTTATCAAGATGCAATAGATTTTTGGATACTAAATACTCTAAGGACTCTATAATATGAGAAAAAAGCTCACGATCATTTTGTATAACATGATTATCAGTCAAATATTGTAGATAGTCAATATATTTAATATCTTGTACATCAATTTGTGTTGATTCGAAATCTTTAAATAGGTGATAAAACCTACTTGCTATTAAACCTTCTTCTGTAAGATAAGTTAAATACTCTGTACTTAATGGTTCAAAATTATACTCAACAGATGTATCTCTGTTGTCACGATTGTATCTGTTTTGGCTTGCCATTGGATATTCCGTAGTAATGCCATTATTTGTCATATGTGTCATTATAGTTCCTTTTGTTCTAAAAAAGGTAGTATAGATATGGAGGATTTTACAAAATCTTCCATATTGTTTTCTATGTACCATTCTATGCCATAGGCATGTATTCTAATCTCTTCTGCAAACTGTTGTGGATCTAATGGACCACAATAAGTTTCTTCTATACATTGTGCACACTGTTCAATTTCTTCAACAGTTGAAGCTTTTTTAACAGCTATTTTAAATGCTATAGTCTCAAGTCGCTGATATAGGTCTATTTCATTTTTTAGACCTAAATACTGTTTCCAGCCTTCTGCTTTACTAATTTCTTGTATAAATCCTATGTAGTTTAGTACATGCCCACTTGTTGCCGCTTTTCTTATGTTCTTAATTAACTGTATCATTTGTTTTTCCTTGTATCTGATGATTCATGAGCCAAGTATCAATGGCAACTCGGTCGTATCGAATAAACTTACCAATTTTGCTAAATGGTATTGTTGAGCTATTATTAGCCATCCTCATTTTTGCTTGAGTTGATTTACTAAAGCCATATTCATTTGCCAAATCATTAGGTGACAACCAACGCTTTGAAAACATTTTATACTGCGTTTCAAAATCTACAGTTTCTAAATTTACATTCATTGCAAATCCTTCGTATAAATTTAGAAATCGATTTCTTTTATCTCAGATAGAATCATTTGAGCTCTTATTCTTTCTGATTGATGAAATTTTATAAAAACGAATAGATAGTGTAAATACTCTAAAAATGAATAAAAATTCAACCTTATTTTATTCTTAATTTTATTGTGCTATAGTTTGTAACTAAAAAGAGAAGTATTTAATATCTTAAGGTGTGAAAAATGATAATTGATGAGTTAATTAAAAAGAAAGATGAAAAGATTGAGGAGCATAAAAAAAGCTTTTCTGACATTAATGAAGAAGATATAACCTTTGAAATGTTTCAAAAAAAATATGAGGGAAGTTATTATAAGAAAAATCCATTTTCTCTACAGCCTTTTATTAATAAACTAGATTTACCAATTGACCCATTTCAGGATAATATGTATATTGATACTAAGTCGTTACCAAGATTAACTGATAAAATGTACAATGAGATAAAAAATTTTCCAGATTACGACTACCTTAATAGTGTTGCTTATGAAATGTTAATTAGAACGTCAGAATATAAAAGTTTAAGAGATGATAGTGATGCTTATGGTAAAGAGGAAAGAAAAAAAAGATTTGATCAGTTAGGTATTGATATAGATGATGTATTTAATTTTAAAAGCATATCTAATTACTATGGTAGTAAGAAATCTACTAAAAATTTTACGAATGCATATTTAAGTATGACATTGAAAGATATAGGTGGATTGGATAGATTAATACAATTCTATGTAAATAAAAAACAAATTTACATTCTTGATAATGAAAACAAAATACAAAGTATAGTAATTAATCGTACATATAAAGCTATATCAGATGCTACAGCTAAAGAAATAAGAGATAATATGTCTAACTATTTTGTTCCTGCGAAATTTAATTATCACTTACAAAATCTACAAGAAAGATTTAGTGCGATAGATGAAAATATACCTTTGATGGCATTGGAACAAGAATTTATATTGTCAATTGATGATTTGATTCCAAACCGTATTAAAGGTGCAATTGAATTTAATTTTACACGACCTTTATTACGCTTTAAAGAGATGCCAATAGTTGATGTCCCATTAAATTTAAATTTATCAGAACAAGAGCTTATTCAATTGGTTACAAAAGTCAAAAATGAATTTGACAATGGATCAATTGTAAATCCAATAAATGCGTCGTATGGTGCAAAATTTGAATTTAAGGACTTGAAAGACATTACACCATTCAAGATGACAAAAGAGAATATGGCACAAGCTTTTTTTATTTATGATTTATACCAAGAGATTAATGTTGCCATGTTATTACATAAAAATAAACTTGCTAAATTCAAAGAGATGGATATAAAAGAATTTGAAGAGCAAATAGAAGCGAAAATTAAGGAGAAAGCAAAAGAAAGGAATAATAGAATTAATCAGATTGAGAAAAGTAATATGACGAGGAAAAAATGGATAATTGATGAAAATAAACGAGAGTTTCGAGTAGAAAAAAGAAATCTTCAAAAAGAAGCAGCAGAGAAAATGATTAGTATAAATAAAGACTACAAAGAATATTCAAAAGTTTATCACACGATGACAATTTTAGAAGATTTAGCAAAGCTACATGACCTGACTCCATACATGTGTAAACAATACTTAAAATTTATGAGAAAATATATTGATGATTTAAAATACAAAGAATTAATTATTGGAACTAAAGATATTTAAAAGTGGGAACCAAGGTGGGAACCATATATTTCTTAAAGTTTTTTTGATTTTTTCTTAAAGTTATGAAAGTATTTGTTTTAGGGGTTTAGAAGTGGTGGACCCTCAGGGATTCGAACCCTGGGAGGTATGACCCTCGCCGGTTTTCAAGACCGGTGCATTCGACCAACTCTGCCAAAGATCCACGTTGTAGTTAAAAAGGTTTGATCATAAAACTGGAGGTGCCACCCAGATTTGAACTGGGGATAGCAGCTT
>WFPU01000065.1 GCA_015487435.1 Sulfurimonas sp. | reverse complement strand
GACATATATCTTGAAATTCCACATCTAGCTTATGCAGAAGTGAAAAAAAAAGATGGTGGGAAAGCCCTTTTATTTACAAATGTGGTAGATAAAAAAACTGGCACTAAATTTGATGAAGATGTTTTTATGAATCTCTTTGGCTCATACAAACGATGTGAACTTCTTTTTGGTAGGACCATTGAGAGTGTTGCAGATGAAATTACTAATTTGCTTCACATGAAGCCACCAGAGGGTTTTAGTGCAAAACTCTCAATGGCAAAAGAACTTTTTTCATTAAAAAATATATTTCCAAAACGTTTAAAAGCTGAGGGAGCTTGTCAGGCTGTAAAATATTTGGATGATGATATAGATCTGCATAAATTACCAGTTTTAACTACTTGGGAGCAAGATGGTGGACCTTTTGTCACAATGGGTCAAGTGTACACTCAAAGTTTCGATGGTAAGTTAGTAAATCTTGGTATGTATAGACTTCAAGTTTACGATAAAAACACTTTAGGGATGCATTGGCAAATCCACAAAGATAGTTCTCACTTCTTTGATCAGTATCAAAAAGCTGGTAAAAAAATGCCTGTAACTGTAGCTATTGGGGGTGATCCACTTTATACTTGGTGTGCAACTGCACCTCTACCTTATGGTGTAAATGAGTTACTTATGTATGGTCTAATTAAAAAGAAACCAGCTAGACTTGTTAAATCGCTAACTACACCACTTTATATTCCTGAGGATGTTGATTATGTTATAGAGGGTTGGGTTGATACAGAGGTTTTAAAAGTTGAAGGTCCATTTGGTGATCATACTGGTTATTATACTTTAGAAGAGCCTTATCCTGTTATGGAAGTTAGTGCTATAACTACAAGAAAAAATCCAACATATTTAGCAACAGTTGTGGGCAAGCCACCATTAGAAGATAAATATATGGGCTGGGCCACTGGAAAAATATTTTTTCCATTATTAAAAACTACAGTACCAGATTTACTTGATTATCATATGCCAGAAAATGCGGGCTTTCATAACTTGATTTTAGCAAAGATGCAACCACATTATAAAGGTCATGCAAAACAATTTATGCATGCTTTTTGGGGTGCTGGTCAAATGAGTTTTGTTAAACATGCTATTTTCATAGATGAAAATGGACCTAAATTAGAAAATTATGAAGCATTAACTACATATATATTAAATAGATTTTCACCTAAATCATTATTTATTACAGATGGAATACTTGATGCACTTGATCACTCATCTCCTGAAATTTTGGTTGGTGGAAAACTAGGAATTGACGCAACTATAGCGCATAAAGTTGAAGCTCCGTCTTTACTTGGAAATGAAGAATTATTTAAAAAAGTGAAAGAATTGATTCCAGATGTTGTTAATTTACATCAATATATGAGACGAACTAAAAATCCAATTACAGTAATTAGTGTAAATAAAACTAAGAATGCAAAAGATTATTTTGATACCCTAGTAAACCTTAGTCCGCATATTCGTATAGTTGTATTTATAGATGATAAAAACAATGATGTTTTTAACTCTTATATGAGTATTTGGCGTGTTACAAATAACATTGATTCACAAAGAGATATATTCATATCTGGTTTAATGATTGGTATTGATGGTACAAATAAAAGTTCTATAGATGGGTTTGAGCGTGAATGGCCAGATGATGTTGAGTGTACACCAAGTGTTATTAAGAGTTTAAAGTCAAAAGGTGTGTGGGATTTAGATGAAGGAACTTACGAAAAATACCAATTGTAATAAATTACACCTAAGCAAGATATAATATTTTCTAATGTATTATAAAATATTACTGTTTAGGATTTATTAATGAATAGACTATTAACCTTTTTTTTATTTTTATCAATTACATTTTTTTCACATCTTAATGCCGCTGTTTATAAAGGTCAAATGGAATTTTTGGCTGAATGTATAGGGTGCCATCATAAACCATTTTTATTTTTAGAGACTAAAACTAAGAGTTGGTGGAAAAAAGAGATGAGTGAAAAGGGAAAATCAGTAGCATATATTCATATAAAGAGTCTTAAAGCAAAAGACTCTTGGAAATATTTTAGAAGTAAACAGTATAGTAAAAAAGCTAGACACTTGTCTGATTTTTTACAAGAATACGCAAAAGATAGTGGTAATATACCAATATTTGATTAAAACACCCCTCAATAAAACAATTCTACCTTTGTAAAATTAGTTAATTTAGATAAAATACCAAACTTTAATCATAATTTTATGACACTAGTGTCATGGGCATACCGCCGAGGTAAACGCAGAGTTATCCTCAGTATCAGGATTACTTCTGATGCAGTTGAAATAGATAGACGGTTCCCTTCATTTTATGAAATAAAATTAAGGAATAGTTATGGAAAAAATGTGGTCAGGGCGTTTTAGTGCCAATTCATCATCTCTTTTAGATGAATTTAATGCTTCAATTATGTATGATAGAGAGCTATATATTGAAGATATTGAAGGCTCTTTAGCTCATGCAGCGATGCTTGCAAAACAAAAAATCATTACAACTGAAGAACTAATAGATATAACAAATGGTTTAAATGAAGTTAAGAAAGAGATTGAATCAGGCGAGTTTAAGTGGAATATCTCTGATGAAGATTTGCATATGGGGATAGAGAAACGCTTAACTGCTTTAATTGGTGATGCTGGTAAAAAGCTTCATACAGGGCGAAGTAGAAATGATCAAGTGGCTGTTGATTTTCGTCGTTGGACTCTAAAAAAAAATAAGATAATAGTTGAAGCATTAAAGAAATTAATGGCTGAAGTGTTAGTAGTTGCTAAAAAGCATACAGAGACATTAATTCCAGGAATGACACACCTTCAACACGCTCAACCAACTAATTTTGGTTTTCATCTAGGTGCATATCTTGCAATGTTTAAGCGAGATATTACTAGATTTGAGGATTCTTATAAAAGAAATAATGTATCGCCATTAGGGTGTGCAGCATTAGCTGGAACTCCACATAATTTAGATCGTGATATGACAGCACAACTTTTAGGTTTTGATAGTGTAAGTACAAATTGTCTTGATACTGTAAGTGACAGAGATTTTGCATTAGAAATTTTATTTAATATCTCAACTATGATGATGCATATCTCTCGTTTAAGTGAAGAGATAGTTATGTGGTCAAGCTATGAGTTTGGTTTTATTGAACTTAGTGATGAATACTCAACTGGTAGCTCTATTATGCCACAAAAGAAAAATCCAGATGTACCAGAGTTACTTCGTGGAAAAACAGGTCGTGTGTATGGTTCTTTAATGGGATTACTTACAGTTATGAAAGGTTTGCCATTAGCATATAACAAAGATACTCAAGAGGATAAAGAGGGTGTTTTTGATGCAGTAAAAACTGCTGAAATTTCTTTAGAAATATTAAAAGAAGCTATCAAAACTATGGAAGTTAAGCCTCAAAACATGGAAAAAGCTTGTGCCGTTGGTCATCTTGTTGCTACAGATTTAGCTGATTATTTAGTTGAAAAATGCAATATTCCATTTCGTGAAGCCCATTTTATAACGGGTCATGCAGTTGCTAAGAGTGAAGAGTTAAATATTGATTTAAGTGATATAGAGTTTAGTGAACTTAAAAAGATAGATGCTAGAATAGATGAAGATGTGATGGAGTTTTTAATTTTAAAAAACTCAATGAATGCAAGAACTTCAGTTGGTGGAACCGCTACTGTAAGAACCATAGAACAATTAAAATATTTTGAAAATTATTTAAAGGATTAATACTAATGAAAGTAACAATTACACACAAAGATGCGATGAGATTTGAAGCAAAAACTCCAAAGGATAGCTTTATAATAGATTGTCCAAAAATAAGCCCAATTGAGTATTTTTTAGCTTCAATTATAACTTGCAGTGCAACAGATATAGTATTAATGCCAAAAAATCAAGATAAAACTGTGACCGATTTAGTAGTAGATGGTGAGGTAGTTAGAAATGAAGATCATCCTAAAAAATTTAATTCATTACACTTAACATATAGTTTTAATTCAGATGCTGATGATACAATGGCAGCTAGATGGGTTATGGCATCACTAGAGACTTATTGCTCTACAATTAATACTATTCGTGATACAACAGCCATATCATATACTATCTCTCACAATGGAAACCTTATTCGTGAAAATGAAAATATGATTTCAGGTGGTGGTTCAAACATAGATATGGGTGAAATTAATGGGTGTCCAACATAACCAGTCATTCTTGAAGTTACTTTTTTAATATAATCTTTAGACTCATCAAATCTTAAATCTTTGAATAGTTTATTTAGTCTTTAAAGATTAGCTTTTGGATTAGAATCACTGAAATGGTCCCATTTAAGTTTAGCTCCACCAACTACATGAAAGTGTAGATGTTTTATCTCTTGAGCACCATTATTTCCTACATTGGTAATAACTCTATATCCATCTTTGTTAATATTCATCTCCTTTGCGAGCTCTTGTATGAATTTAGTCATAGCTGACATCAACTCTGGCTCAACCTCATTAAAACTATCTACATGTTTTTTTGGTATTGCTAAAACGTGTACAGGTGCTTTTGGGTTGATATCATGGAAAGCTAAAAAATTCTCATTTTCTAGGACCACTTCTGATGGAATCTCTTTATTAATTATTTTACAAAATAAACACATATATTTCCTTTTTATATCTGAAAATCATTTAGACCTCTTGCATAACCAAAAAACTAGATTTTCATGTCAAGCATGAAATAACTATATACTCAAATTTTCGTTATTTTGAACTTGATATCAGAATCCAAGAAGTCTTTTATAGATTATCATAATTGAACTCTCTGATTAATTAGCTATTAGATTATGGATTAAGTCCAGAATGACGGAACTATCGTCACCCTAAACTTGATTTAGGGTCTAGTTTCTAATTAATCAGATGTCTCAATTGTAACATATAATATTACAAACAAAGCTATTTATAACTTATTTTTAAGTATAATAATTTTTAAAATTTAATATACGGATGAGACTATTGAAAGAATGGTATGACGCGATAGATGACGCTACAACTGTTGAGCGCATTGAAGAGATAAGAATCTCTATATTTGGTAAAAAGGGTATTTTAGCAGCAGAGTTTGCTAAAATGAAAACTGCATCAAATGAAGAAAAATCACAAATAGCTAAAGAATTAAATAGACATAAAAGTTCGTTAATGAATGAACTTACATCTAAAAAAGCAGCATTACAAACTGAAGAATTAGAACTGGCTATGAAAGCTGAAGGACTTGATGTTTCACTTTATAATACAACAAGTCAAGCTGGTGCATTGCATCCAGTAATGGAGACAATGGATAGGATTGTTGAATATTTTGCATCTTTAAATTTTGCTGTAAAAACTGGAGGGATGGTAGAGGATGATTTTAATAATTTTGAAGCTCTAAATCTTCCTAAATATCATCCAGCTAGAGATATGCAAGATACATTTTATTTTAAAGATGAGATGTTACTTCGTACACATACTTCTCCAGTTCAAATTCGTACTATGATGGCAACAAAGCCTCCAATCCGTATGATTGCTCCTGGTGCTGTATTTCGTCGTGATTATGACTTGACGCATACACCTATGTTTCACCAAATAGAGGGTCTTTTAGTTGATGAAGAGGGTAAAGTTTCATTTGCAAATTTAAAATTTATTTTAGAAGACTTTTTAAAATATATGTTTGGAGAGGTTGAAGTTAGATTTCGTCCATCTTTTTTCCCTTTTACAGAACCATCAGCAGAAGTAGATATCTCATGTGTGTTTTGTAAGGGTAATGGTTGTCGTGTATGTTCACATACTGGTTGGCTTGAAGTTCTTGGATGTGGAATAGTTGATCCAAACGTTTTTAAAGCAGTTAATTATAAAAACGTAAGTGGTTATGCTTTTGGCTTAGGAGTTGAGCGTTTTACAATGCTTATACATCAAATAGGTGACTTACGTTCATTATTTGAGGGTGATATTAAGCTGTTGGAGCAATTTAGATGATAGTTACTAGAAGTTGGTTAGATGAGTGGATAGATTTAGAAGGAATTACAACACAAGATTTATGTAAAACTTTTAACTCTATTGGTTTAGAAGTTGATAGACTTGAATCATATAATATTCCCAAAAAAATAATTTTTGGAAAAGTTATTGAGTGTGAAAAACATCCAGATGCAGATAAACTTAATGTATGTAAAGTAGATATTGGAACAAGTATTCGTCAAATTGTATGTGGTGCTTCAAATATACGAGAGGGATTAACTGTAGTTGTTGCAACAATTGGTGCAAATATGCCTAGCGGATTAGTAATAAAACCAGTAAAACTTCGTGGTATTGAATCAGAGGGTATGATCTGTTCAGCAACAGAAATTGGACTTCCTGATTTTATGGATGGAATTATTGAGATTGATGAGAGTGTACAAGGTATTAAACTTGGCGCTGAAGTAAATGAACATACTTTTTTCAATGATGACTTAATAGAGATAGAATTAACAGCGAATCGTGGAGATTGTTTAAGTATTCGTGGTGTTGCACGTGATTTAAGTGCTGCATATAATCGACCTCTTAAAAATGCAATAACTAATGCTAATGAAGACAAAAGAATTGGGATAGGAAGAATCTTAAATCTATCTCATGATAAAGATTATAGTGCAAATCTTAGATATAAAGCTGTAGATATTGATAAATTAGTTCTTCCTTTTGTTATTAAGCTAAGGCTAGCTCAAATAGAAGAATCGAGGGCATCAGCAATACTTTCATTGATGTTATATGTTACCCATAGTAGTGGTGTAATACTAAGAGCATATGAGCATAAATTTTTCAAAAATGAAAATGACAAAATTGCTAAAATAGAATTAAGAGAAGATGAACACGGTTTTGCATCTATTATGTCTGCTGATAATAAAAAAGCTTCAACTGTAGGTATTATTCAAGAAGATGAATCTCTTGTAGATATTGAAGAGGGTATAGTTTTAGTAGAAGCTAGTTATATTCCACCAGATATTATCTCAAAGCAGATGCAAAAATCAAAAGTAAAAGCGGGACCACTTTATTATAAGACATCTCGTGGAAGTGAACCTGAATTAAATCAAGGTTTAGATTATTGTATGAAACTTATTGAGGCAAATTCTGAATCATCTATATATGGTGGGGTTATTGAACTTTGTGATACTTATGAGGAGGTAATTGTAAGTATTACAAAAGATGAGATTGATAACATTATCGGTGCAGAGATTGACAAAACAGTAATTACTAAGCTTCTCCAAAATCTTGGGTTCAATACATCAAAATCACAAGGTGATACTTATGGTATATCTGTTCCAAGATATCGCCATGATATCAAACATAAGCAAGATATTGTTGAAGAGATTGTACGTTTAGTTGGGATAGATAATATCCCATCAAAACCATTTAAGCTTACTGAAGATAATCGATTAGAAGATGATTATTTTTGGTATAAAAAACGACTAATTTATAGACATAAAGCTGCTCAAAGTGGATTTTTTGAATCTATCCATTTTGTATTTGATGAGAAAAAAGTTTTAGATTCTTTTGGATTTGATTGTGTAGTTGAGCAAAAAGCACTTTTAAATCCTATTGTAAATACTTTAGATACTTTGAGACCTACTATTTTAACTGGACTTTTAAAAGCAGCTTCATCTAATGCTAAAAATGGATATTCATCTATAAGGCTATTTGAAATTGGTTCAGTTTTTGATAAAGAGCGTACAGAGAGTGTTAAGGTGAGTATGCTCTTTAGTGGAGCAATAGAGAAAGATTCTATTCGTAATTCTGGAAAACCATCTAAAATAGATTTTGCTTTTTTTGTACAAAAAATATCAGATATTATTGGTGAGTTTGAACTTGTAAAAAATGAAACTATACACTCTCTATCTAACAAATATCAATCTGCAAAGGTTGTAGTTGGTGGAGAAAAAATTGGGGAGTTATTTCGTGTACATCCAAGTGTTGAAGATGCTTATGATTTAGATGTTACATACTTGTGTGAACTAGATTTTGATAAATTGCCATTTGGTATAACTGTGGCACAAAAAACTTCTAAATATCAAGCATCTTATAAAGACCTAAGTCTAATTATGCCAATTTCGATGCGTTATGAAGAGGTAAAAGCTGTAATTGATTCTTGTGATATAGATAATTTAGTTCGCTTCTACCCAGTTGATAAATATAGTGATGAATCTCTTGGTAATAAAATGAGTCTTTCTATCCGTTTTGTGCTTCAATCGGAGAGTAAAACATTAGAAGAAGATGATATAAATATAGCGATGGATACTATATTAAGTGCTGTTGGTTCTAAATTAGGAATTGGTCTTAGAGAATAATGAATAAAGTAAAAGTTAAAAAAGCAAATAGTTTTTCTCTAAATATATCAAATATCGCTCCTGATAAGTCAATATCTCATCGTAGTGCTATGTTTAGTATGCTAGCAGATGGTGAGAGTGAAATCACTAACTTTTTGCGTGCTGAAGATACATTGAATTCTTTAGAAATTGTTAAAAATTTAGGTGCTAAAATTGTTGATGATGGTAGGACTATTAAAATATCATCAGATGGTATTATAGAGCCATTTGAAATCCTTGATTGTGGTAACTCTGGAACTGGGATGAGACTATTTTGTGGACTTTTAAGCTCTGCTAATGGTCATTTTATTTTAACTGGAGATAAATACCTTAGAAAAAGACCAATGAAAAGAGTAACTAAGCCTCTTCGTGAAATAGGTGCAATAATTGATGGTCGCGATGATTCAAATTTAGCTCCACTAAGTATAAGAGGGGCATCTCTAAAAGCTTTTAATTATAAATCTAAAATTGCATCTGCTCAAGTTAAATCTTGTATGATTTTAGCGGCTTTAAGAGCTGATGGAGTTTGCTCTTACACTGAACCAGAACTCTCTCGTGACCATACTGAGCGGATGTTAAAAGGTATGGGCGCTGATGTAGTTGTTGATGGACTTAAAACTACAATTACGCCAATGAAAAATTTACTTAAACCTTTAGTTATTCGTGTACCTGCTGATCCTTCATCTGCATTCTTTTTTGCAGTAGCTGCTGCAATTACCCCTGATTCAAATATAGTGCTAGAGGGAATAACTCTTAATCCAACTCGAATAGAAGCTTTTAAAGCACTAGAGCGTATGGGCGCAGATATAACTTATGATTTAACTGATAATAAGTATGAGCCAATAGGAAATATTACAGTAAAACAAGCACCACTATATGCGATTACAATTGAAGACAATATCTCATGGTTAATTGATGAACTTCCAGCATTAAGTATAGCTATGGCTTGTGCCAATGGTACTAGTATTGTTAAAAATGCACAAGAACTTCGTGTAAAAGAGAGTGATAGAATATCTACTGTTGTTAATGGACTTAATGCATGTGGAATAAAAACAACTGAATATGATGACGGATATACTCTAACAGGTGGGACTTTAAATAGTGCAACTATAGATAGTGATGGTGATCATAGAATAGCGATGAGCTTTATAATTGCGGGTTTGAGATGTGGTATGGAAGTTACTGATTTGGATTGTATAAATACATCTTTTCCAAATTTTTTTGAATTAATTCAAAAAATTACAAAAGTAGAAATTTCTTAAATTATTCTCGACTAAAGGCGTAGCTTTTATTCTGTGCTTAGAAATGGCACAGAACATACAAGTGAGGGGAATTTTTTAAAGAATTCACTTCTTTAAAATAGGAGACATGTATAATGCATATAGAGTTAGCTGAAAGTTACGGCTTTTGTTTTGGTGTAAAGCGTGCTATAAAAATAGCTGAAGATAATAAAAACTCATCTACATATGGACCGCTTATACATAATTCAAAAGAGATAGCTAGACTTGAACAAGATTTCCAAGTAGGTCTTACAGATAATCATAAAGTATTTAAAGATGGCGAAAAAGCAATAGTTCGTACCCATGGGATACAAAAGCACGAACTTGCAGAACTAAAAGAAAATAGGGTTGATGTAGTTGATGCAACATGTCCTTATGTTACCAAACCACAAGAGATTGCTCAAGAGATGAGCGAAGCTGGATATAGTGTGGTTATATTTGGTGATGAAGCTCACCCCGAAATAAAGGGAGTGAAGTCATATGCTACATATGGAGCTAAAGTTGTTACTAGCCCAAAAGATCTCCAAGATATTAAGCTAAAAGAAAAAATTGCACTAATAGCACAGACCACGAGAAAAGTTGAAGATTATATGGAAGTTGCTAACTATCTTATCCCTAGACATAAAGAGGTTAGAGTTTTTAATACAATCTGTAATGCAACGTTTGAAAATCAAGAAGCAGTTTTAAAAATATCAAAAAAAGCTGATGTGATGTTGGTTATAGGCGGTAAAAACTCATCTAATACTAAACAATTATTTAGTATCTCAAATGATAATTGTCAAAATAGTTACCATATAGAGGATGAAAACGATTTAGATTACAGCTGGTTTGAAAATAAAACTTTTTGTGGAATAAGTGCTGGTGCATCTACACCTGACTGGATCATTCAAAATGTTATCGATGCTCTGCAAAAGAATGTAAAATAACAATTTACTCACTTTTTACTAAAAATTACGATTTTTATGGCAAAACAACCTTTATTTAGGTATAATCACGCAATTTTTATGTAACAGAGGATAGGTAATGGCGTTCGATAACGAATCATTTGATGAAGAAGAAAATTTTGCAGAGATGTTTGCTGCAAGTGAGAAAAAACAAAACACAAGTAACCGTATAGTTGAGGGTGAATTAGTTGAGCTACAAGCTGATGAAAATAGAGCATTAGTCGGTGTTGGTGACAAATCAGAAGGTATCTTAAACCTTGATGAGATTAGAGATGAAGCTGGTGAGTTAATCTTTGGTCTTGGCGATAAAATCAAAGTAATGATTACAGGATACTATAATGAGCGTCCTAAAATTTCATATAAAAAAGTTTTAGAGCAAGAAAAAACTTTAAAATTTATTGAAGCTAACAAAGATGACTTTGAAGATTTAATCATAGAGGGTGTAATTACTAAGAAAAATCGTGGTGGATATGTAGTAGAAGCTGATACTGTTTCTTTCTTTATGCCTCGTTCATTAGCAGCATTTAAAGATACCGATGATGTAGTTGGTCGTAAGATTAAAGCACAAGTTATCAAAATTGATCCAGATGAAACCTCTATTGTTGTTTCTCGTCGTAAACTTTTTAATGAAGAGCGTAAGCGTAAAAAAGAGATTATTGATAAACTTATGGAAGAAGATACTATTGTAGAGGGTGAAATCAAAAAAATCACTTCTTATGGTATGTTTGTTGATGTTGGTGGAGCTGATGGTCTTGTTCACTATAATGAAATCTCTTACAAAGGTCCAGTTAACCCATCAAAACTTTACAAAGAGGGGGATATCGTAACTGTTAAGGCTATCTCTTATGATAAAGATAAAAGACATCTTTCACTTTCTATAAAAGCTGTTCAACCTGACCCATGGGCAGAAGTTGAATCAGAATTAGATGAGGGTGATACTATCACTGTTACAGTTTCAAATATTGAAGCTTATGGTGTATTTGTTGATCTTGGAAATGATATTGAAGGTTTCTTACATATTTCTGAAATTTCTTGGGATAAAAATGTTAAAAACCCAAATGATTATTTAGAAGTTGGACAAGAGATTGATGTTGAAGTTATTGAGATTAATTCAAAAACTCATAAACTTCGTGTATCACTTAAAAAACTTCTTGCAAAACCATTTGATGAATTTATTAAAAATTACCGTGAGGGTGATGTAGTAACTGGTACTGTTACATCATTAACTGACTTTGGTGCATTTGTGCGTATCGCTGGTGTAGAGGGTCTTTTACATAATCAAGATATCTCTTGGGATAAAAACACAAAATGTAAAGATGTCTTAAAATCTGGTGAAGAGATTGAGGTTAAAATTGCTAAAATCAATGTTGAAGATCAAAAAATTTCTTTAAATAGAAAAACTCTTTTAGAGTCACCAATTGATACTTTTGCTAAAACTCATAAAGTAAATACTGCTATCACTGGAACTATCCGTGATATTAAAGATTTTGGTGTATTTATCTCTCTTGAGGATGGTGTTGATGCACTTATCCGTGATGAAGATTTATCTCCATTAGTTAAAGAAGAGTTAGAAGCTGGTCAAGAAATTGAAGCTGCTATTGCTGTTATCGATACAAGACGTGATCGTATCCGTTTATCTGTTAAAAAATTAGATTATATTAAAAATCAAGCTATGCTTGAAGAGATTAATGATAACGAATCACACTCTTTAGGTGATTTAATAAAAGATAAATTTAAGTAAAATGCATATTATTTTAAAATGGTTTGCTCCTCTCATTGGGATTGGAGTTGCCATTTTTATAGTGTTATTTTTATTTGATATTAACTCTTCTGTAAAGACTAAAGATTTAGAACCACTTTCATTAAAATCTGCTGTATCACCAAAAGCTGAAAAAGAAGTTTGGTTAAATCATTTTTCTAAAACTGATAGATTAGGATATTTTTATCCAGTTAATGAAGTTTATATCCAAACATCATTAGATAAAAAAATTCAATCTAAAACAATATATAAATTATCTGCTTCTTTGATTGACCCATATCAATTATTTTGTTTAAAAGAAGAACTAAACCAACATAAATTAAAGTATTATCTAAAGCGAGATAAAAATGGTGTAGAATTAGAAATATATTCAAAAGATAAAAATAGATTAAACTCTTTGGTTAGAGTATTGAAAAATTACGAAATTTTAGCGAAAGTAACGCTGCATAAAGAGGATAAATAGATGCAAAAATATACAGTAGTAGTATGTGACCATATCCATGAAGCTGGATTAAAAATGCTTCAAGATGATAATAATGTTAATTATGTTCTCGCCGCTGATGTAGATAAAAAAGAGCTAGTTGAAAAAATTATTCCAACTGCTGATGTAGCAATCACTAGAAGTTCAACTAATGTTGACGCTAACTTCATTAAACATGCTACAAATATGAAAGCAATTGTTCGTGCTGGTGTTGGTGTTGATAATGTAGATATTCCAGGATGTTCTAAAGAGGGAATCATCGTAATGAATGTACCAACTGCAAATACAATTGCCGCAGTTGAACTTACTATGACACATATGCTTTCATGTATGAGAATGTTTCCATACTCACATAATCATTTAAAGATTGATAGAGTTTGGAAGCGTGAAAAATGGTATGGACACGAGTTAAAAGGTAAAAAACTTGGTGTTATCGGTTTTGGTAATATTGGTTCGCGTGTAGCTAAGAGAGCTGCTGCATTTGAGATGGATATTGTAGCTTATGATCCATATATTCACCCATCAAAAGTAACTGATTTAGATATGACATATACTAAAAATTTTGAAGATATATTAGCATGTGATATCATTACAATACATACACCTAAAAATCAAGAAACTTTAAATATGATTGATGAAGCAGAGATTGCAAAGATGAAAGATGGTGTAGTATTAATTAATTGTGCTCGTGGTGGTCTTTATAATGAAGATGCTCTTTATAGCAATCTAAAAAGCAAAAAAATTCGTTTTGCTGGTATTGATGTATTTATCAAAGAACCTGCAACAGATCATCCACTTTTAGAGCTTGACAACATTACTGTATCCCCACATTTAGGTGCTAACACGTTTGAATCTCAATATAATATTGGTACTCAAGCAGCTACAAATGCAATAGAAGCTGCTAAAGGTATTGCATACCCACATGCTATGAATCTACCAATTGATGAAAGTAAAATTCCATCATTTGTTAAACCATTTTTAGAGATGGGACAAAAGATAGGTTTCTTAGAATCTCAAATAAATAAAAGTCAAATTATATCTATCAAAGTAAGTGGATATGGTCCAATTGCTGAGTATGTTGAGAGTCTTTCAACTTTTGTTGCTGTAGGTGCGATGAGTCAAAATTCTAGCGATACTATTAATTATGTAAATGCTGAATTTGTTGCAAAAGAAAAAGGTATCAATATTGAAGCTGAATCTTGTGGAGACTCTTCTGTATACAAAAACCTTATCACTATTAAACTTACAACGAGTGAGGGTACTACTACTATTTCAGCTACTATTTTTGATGATAGCGTTCAGAGAATTGTTGCAATAGATGGTTTTGATATAGAAGTAGCACTAGGCGGTGATATGATTATGTTTAAAAACACTGATGTGCCTGGCGTTATCGGAAGTGTGGGCGCAACACTTGCAAACAATAACATCAATATATCTGATTTTTCACTTGCTAGAAATGATAAATCAGAAGCTTTAGCTGTAATTTTAGTTGATGATGCTGTAAGTGAAGCTGCATTAAAAGAGTTATCTGAGTTAGATGCTTGTGTAGGTGTTAATTACGCTAAAATCTAGATAATTATTTTGAAAGCCAAAAAGGGTTTCATTATAAATATACTATTTTTGCACCAAACCCACCTAAGTGTTGTGGTGCATCATCAAAACTTTTTACTCTTGGATGAGATTTGAGGAAATTTTTAACAGCGTAACTCAATTTTCCAGTTCCAATTCCATGATAAATTATAACTTCATCCCAACCATTTATAAGTGCATCTGATAAAAATTTATCTAAAACTTCTGTAGCTTCATCTGCTCTCATTCCGTGAAGATCGCATTTTAATCCAGCTTTTTTCTTAATATTTATACTAACATTTGTTTGTGGCTTAGGTGTTACAATTTTAGTTGGTTTTAGGTGGGTAGTCTTTACTCTAACAGTCATCCCATTTATCTCAATAATTGCTTCTTTATTTGATTTGAGTGCTTTAATAGTACCTTTTTGGGTATGGTACTGAACATTATCGCCAACTTTAAACTCTATTTCTCTTTTTATATCTTGTTTTTTATCTCGAGGAAGTTTATTATTAGCTTTATTCATAGCACGATGAATAGCTTGTGTATCTCCAGCTTTTGCTGCTGTTTTTGCTTCATTTATAGCTACCGCATAAGAGTTTTTAAGTGCTGATTTTTGTTCATTAAGTTCTTTAAAAAGGTTTTCTCTTAGAGTATTTAGCTCTTTTTCTTTTCTTTGCAACTCTTCAAGTTTGTCATCAGCTTTTTTATGTTTTTGTTTTAACTCACGTTCAAGTTGAGAACCTCTCTCTATAAGTAGATTTAATTTTTCAGAGTTATCTCCATAAACTATTTTAGCTTCACTTACTATTGAATTAGCTATACCATAGCGACTAGCAGTCTCAAAAGCATAACTTTTACCAATTATCCCTTGTATAAATTCATAAGTTGGTTTTCTAGCAGCCTCATCATATATTGCAGCCATTAGTTCAACATCATCCCTGTCAGCCATAAGGGCAGCTAATCTTTTATGGTGAGTAGTTACTACTACTTTTTGACCTCTTTTAATTAAATCATCAAGTATCACTTTAAATAGAGCTGCGGCTTCATCACTATCAGTCCCTAATTCTATCTCATCAACACCAACAAGTGCTTGTTTTTGTGTAAAGATTTTTGAGAATTCTTGCATACGACCTGCAAAGGTTGAGATGTCATTTTTAACATTTTGAGGATCATCTATAATTGATAAAATATTTTTAAATGACCCAATATGTGACTTGGACTCGTTTAATTTCATAGGGATGATATATTTAGCCATAAAAGCAGATGCAAGAATTGATTTTAAAAGCATTGTTTTACCACCAGCATTTACACCAGTTACCATTAAAATATTTTTAGAAAAATCTACATCAATTGGTTTTGCATGATGAAGAGCAGGGTGGATGAATCCATTTAAAACTATTTTATTGTCATTTTTAGATTTTAGTATTTGTAGATTTTTACTTTTAGCAAATAAAACTCTAGCTTGGTAGTTATCAAAGCGAGTAAATTCTTTATCGATAAAAGAGATAAATGATTGAAGTTCTCCAAGTGTAGATGAAAAATCTTTAGCATAAGTATAAAAAATGGATTCTCTCTCTTGGTTGATAAAACGAATCTTCTCTTTAGCTTTCATAATACTATCAGGAGAGACAAAAAAACCACCACTAGAGCTTCGTCCAATTACTGCTCCTTTTAAAACATGGTTAAATCCACCACGAACGAGTAAACATTCTTCGTCATTTATTAAATGAAGTTGAGTATCTATAAGATATGAAGATAGTTTTTGTGAAGTTGTTAATCTTTTTAATGATGATGTAATATTTGATTTTTGCTCACTAATTCTTTGTGAGAGTCCAAATAAATTTTGATCAAGATTTTCTTCAAATTTACCATCATGAGTAAAATATTTTTCAATCTCTAAAAATCTTTCATCAAAGATAAACTTATCCATCCATTCGCCAATGATTCCATCTATTTCACGATTCTTAAAATAACGAAAATATCTTACAACTTTAATAATTTCAAATATTTGCTCGAAATTTAGCACACCTTTTTTCTTTAGATGAGATTTTATAGTATCAAAATTAGAGACTTTTGGAGGAGCTTTAAATTCTAGTTTATCAAGTGCTTTGATATAGTTAAAATGTAGATTTTGGTCACCCTCCATAAAAAGGGAGGTATTTCGTGAAAAGAAGCTTTTAAAAAGCTCTATATGCTCATTTAAATCAAGTTGAGATATTATTCGCATATAGAAGCGCTAATCATCTTCCCATAGTTTGGAGTGTTTTCTTTACCTATGAAAGTATATGTACCAGTGCTTAACTCGTAAAGTGAAGAATTTACATCAACACCGTCACATTTTACAGTTTTGCTTTGTTTAAACTTTATAGCAACATCTAAGGTATGTTGGTTTTTATTATCGTTATATGTATTAAACATTATGGCCATTAAAATTATGGCAAAAAGAATTGCTGAAGTAGTTAGTTTTTGAGAGCGATTAAACTCTGTAAGGTAGTTTAGAGCTAAAAAGAAAAGCACTACAACTACAAGTCCTATAATATAAGCCAATTTAAAACCTTTTAATTATATATAATTTATTTTGAAATTATATCCAAAATTCACTAATATCAGATTCTATTTTTTTTATAGCACTTGTAGCTTTTTCATAATATACTTTATCAAATTGAGATTCATCTATGTATGGAGATGCTTCAAGGTTATTTAATATTTTATGACACTCTACTAGTTCTAAATTCGCGTTAATTTGAATAACATTTCCTAGAGTTCCTATGATAACAGCGATTGAATCTTCATTTTGTAAATGTTGAAATGCTTTGTACATATCTGCATAATATGGTGCTGAGCCACCAAAAAAAACTATAAAAGGTTTTATTTTTGTATGGTAGCACTTTGGGCAAGAATCAGTATTTTTAAACTCTTTGTATCCAATGCTGTATATATTACCGCATCCCATACATTCCATCTTAGTTAATTCGCCATGGACATGGATTACATCTTTACATCCGAGTCGCTCAAACATATCATCAACATTTTGAGTTATTATTATACAGTTATCTTGATATTTTTCTTTTATGTTAGCTACTACCTCATGAGCATAGTTTGGTTTTACTTCTGCTAACTGTAATCTTCTTTGGTTATAAAATTCATGTACTATATCATAGTTTTGCTCCCAAGTGTATTGGTTACAAATATCGTCAATTTTGTAATTTTCCCAAAGTCCATCTGAATCACGAAATGTTTTAATTCCAGATTCGGCACTAATTCCAGCACCGCTAAAAATGATTATTTTTTTTGATGGTGTACTTAACATCTGAGTTTAAGCTAAGCCTCTCATCTGGTAAGTGATATCGCCAGCACCAAAGCCGATAATGACACCATCATCAATAGTTTTTAAATCTTCTTTGTCTTTTACAACAGTTATTTTATTATTAGAACGCTTAATTTTATCTGCAATGGTAAGATTATATTCTTTAAATTTTTCAGCAAAATTTATCTCTTGAATTGCTTCACCCGCTGCCCAAACAGGAAGTATAATCAACTCTTTAGCACCTTTAAAACATTTTATGAATTCTTCTAAATTATCAATTGTACGAGAATATTTGTGTGGCTGCCAAATTGCTGTGATATTTTCTAAACCTTTAAGATTAGCATACTCTTTAACTGATTCAAAAGTAGCTTTAATCTCTGTTGGATGATGTCCATAGTCATCAATAATAACTTTATTTTTATCAGTACCAACAATATCAAAACGTTTTTTAATACCTTTAAAACCTAAAAGATTTTTTCTGATTTTTGAAATCTCCATAGTTTTACTAGCTGCAATAATTGCTAAACTAGCATCAAGCGCTATATGTTTACCAAAGCCCCATACTTCAAATGTACCCATATCTTTGAGTGTAAATTTTGTATGTGGCTCATCACCTTTTAAAACGTATTTAATATCTGTTATATCTTTGCTTGGATAGAACCAATTGGCATCAATTTCATCAATAAGTGTACTTAAAAATGGATCTTCAGCATTTAGTACTTTACATGGAGCTGAGTTTATAAATGTGCGATATGAATCATAAAATCTATCAATATTATAATCATAATATTCCATATGTTCAGGTTCTGCATTAATTACAATTGCACAATATGGATTTGAATTTACAAAACTGCCATCACTCTCATCTGCTTCAAATAGCAAAACATCGCTATTTTCATTGTAGCGAACATTGGAGCCAAAAGCTTTTGATTCAGCACCAATAATTGCTGAACCACACATGATAGAAGTTAAAATAGCAGTAGTTGTGCTTTTTCCATGTGCACCAGCAACAGAGTATACTTTCCTATCAGCTAAGATTTGAGGGAGTGCTTCACGACGTGCTAATACTTCGATACCTTTAGCTTTTGCAGCAATTATCTCTGGATTGTTAGGACCAATGATAGCCGAATGGATAATTAAATCTTGATTTGTAATAGCTTCGCTAGAGTGAGGGACAGTAATAGAAATTCCCATTTTACGAAGTTTTTCGGTGATTAATGTGTCAGAGATATCTGAACCACTTACTTCATGACCATTAAAGCGCATAAATTGTGCTAGACCTGAAATTCCTATACCACCAATTCCAATAAAATGTATCTTCATATGCTATTTGTCCTTTTTCTCATATACTTTTGAAGAAGTTTAAAGTATATTCAGTTACCAAAGCTTCGCCTTTGTTGAGAAAGCTAATCATTTCGATTTCTCAACATTATTGGAATTATTAAGCAACTTTTGTGCCTCTTTTGTGAACTCACTAATATAAAAAGTTCCACTTTTTTGAGTGGCTTCAATATCTGCTATGTCAGCTATAAAGTCGTCTAAACTGATTTTTTCTTTAGAAGCAATAGTATGAAGAGTAAGTGCATTGGAGAATTTTTCATCATTACTAAGTCCACTTAAAACTTCAAATAGTGCGCAAGCATCAGATATTTCACCAACGCTATAGTGCTCAATAGCATATTCATAAAGTGCACGAAGTGTTGCAAAGTCTTGAACTTCACTCATATCTAACTTAGCAAGATTTTCAAGTGTGTTAGTAAGTCTCTCTAGAGCTAAATCTAAAATATTTGTGTAATATCCTTGAAGTGTCTCTTCATCAAAAATCTCATGTGCATCTTGTTCTAATACATACAGTGCTGCTATATCTGAGTCTTGTTGAGCTTTTAATACTTTTGTTTTAAGTTCCTCTTTATTCACTTAAACACTCCTTGATTCTAGTTAATGCATCTATAGTTTTTTCTTTATTTTCCACTAATGCGATACGGATATACCCAATAGCAGGGTTATTACCACTTGCATCCTCACGAGCTAAATATTCACCAGGAAGAACTTTTACATTGTAATTTTCATATAATTTTTTGGTAAATTCTATAGCATCATCAACTTTTAACCAGATATAAAAAGTAGCTTTTGGAATCTCAATACCAAGTATATCTTTTGCTATTTTAAAATTGTTTTTATATATCTTACGAGAGTCACAAACATGCTTTTCATCATTCCAAGCAACGCTCGCTGCACTTTGAAGTGGAAGGGGGGATGCACATCCAATATATGTACGATATTTCATATATTCTTTTAAGATATTTTCATCACCTGCTATGAAACCACTTCTAAGCCCTGGGCACGATGAGCGTTTAGAGATTGAGTTTATAACAAGTAAGTTTTTGAAGTTTTTATTTCCAACATGTACGGCAGCTTCAAGCAAAGATGGGATAGGTTCATCTGTATATATTTCACTATAACACTCATCATTCAAAAGTACAAAATCATGTTTTAGTGCTAGATATACCCACTCTCCAAGTTCGTTTAAACTTAGTGTTGCTGTTGTTGGGTTGTTAGGAAAATTTAATATTACTAAATCACATAATGCTAGTTTTTCTTCATCTATTCTTGGTTTGAAGTTGTTAGATTCATCTAAATTTAGATGTATAGTTTTAGAGCGAGTTGCAATTGCTGCGCCCTCATATATTTGATAAAAAGGATTTGTAAAAGCAATAGTTGGTTCTTTAACATCAAAAAGTAAAAACTGTGGAAAATTAAATAGTACCTCACGAGTTCCAAAAGTAGGAATTATTTGAGCATCACTTAATTCAACTCCAAAGCGTTTTTTGAAAAAACCTCTTTGAGATTCTCTTAAACTGATTTCTCCAGTAGTCTTTGGGTATTTTTGAAGTAGATTAGTGTTGTCTTTTAATGCTTGTTGAATAAAGTCTGGTGTTTGGAATTGTGGCTCACCAATTGTTAAAACAGATGGCGTATAGTCTTTATTTGGTATAATATTTTTTAGTAAAGTGTTTAACTTTTCAAATGGATATGGCTCGAATTTCATATGTGAATTGTATCCAAAAATTCATAAGGGTTAGTTGAATGAAGATTGGTATTACTTATTTAAAATGTACAGTGCCAATAAATTTTCTAAATAACTAACAATTAGATTCTGGATCAAGTCCAGAATGACGGAACTATCGTTACTTTAAGTTTGATGACTTGATATTGAATAAAAAAATAGATTAAGCATTTGGCAATTTAAATTTTTGATTTACAAGTTCACCCTCTTCATTAAAAAATAGATAATAGAGCAAATCTTTTTTGACTGTTAAACCAGCTAGATATCTAAGTGCTATATTTGCTTGGAGAGTAGCTATGTGCATAACTATCGCACCTGTGATTCCCGCTGGTGTTAGTTTCATGATTTTAAATGCATCTGTGAATGAAGATTTATCTATAAAACAAACTTGACCGTGGTATGCCTCAACACTTCCATAAATCCAAGGTGTATTTTTCTTTTTAGAGTATTCATTAATTTCACCACGCGTAATAAGGTTGTCGGTACCATCAAGAATCAAGTCAACTTCTATACCTTTTTTACACCAAGTCTCAAAATCGCATTCATGGGCAATAGCTTTTACATATGGACATCTCTCATGGATAAGTTTTGCATTTAAAACAGCTTTGTTTTTTCCTTCATCGCCAACTTTAAAAGCAATCTGTCTATGGATGTTATGTACAGTTACATGATCAAAATCTATTAAATGAATTTCGCCAATACCACTAGCACCTAAAGCAAAAGCTAAAGAAGAACCTAACCCTCCTGTACCTACAATAACTATTTTTTTATCTTGAAGACTACGCTGTGTGTCTTCTCCCCAAAGTTGAACTTGGCGATGAAAATATTCCATCATGAATTAAAGCCTTTGTTGAATTTATTATTTGAAAAAATTATATCATCATTATTATTAATTATCTTTTAGCTAATTCTTTAAAACCCCAAATTCGCCTAGATGTTACCACATCGGAATGATTCATATCAACAATCATCAATTCTTCTTTGTTTCCTAGATGTTCTAGTAGTTCTCCATCGGGTGAGGCTAAAATTGAGTCGCCATAAAATTGCCAGCTATAATCTTTATCTGAATATTCTCCAATGCGGTTTGCTCTTAAAATATAGCAATTATTTACAAATGCACGAGATAGTATTAATGATTTCCATCTCTCATAAGAATCAAATGTAGATACACTTGGAACTAGTATACAATCTATGTTCTTTGATTTTAGTTTTGAGAATAATTCATCAAAATGAAGTTCAAATCCACTTAAAATTGCAAATTTAAACCCATCTACTTTAAATATAAGTGGCGTTTGAAGTGATTTTTTTTCATTTGCAAAAAATTTTTCTTCATTCCAGTGTTTATAATTTATAAGTATCTGTTGTTCATAATAAAATGTAGAGCATGGTGCAAACTTTGCAATTGTTTTATAAACTTTGCCTTTTTTAACCATAATTAGTGGAGCTACTATTGTTATTGAATATGTAGAAGACAACTCTTTTAAAATTTTTATTTGAAACTTCGCTTGATCTTTTATCATGTTAATCGATAATGACTCTAGCTCTTTAAAAAATGGATTAAGTATATATTCACCAAGAAGAAGTACTTTTACACCTTGTTTGTGAGCTATTCGGATGTAGTTGTAAAGTTTTGTACTACTCATCCCTTGAGAAGATAGTTGAAGGGATGCTGCTCTCATCTATTTTTTCTTAATTTCAGTGATTTTTATTTGTGCATTTTCAAGTATTTTTTGAGCTTCATTCAGTTCGCTCATACCTTTTTCATACGCCTTTACGCTATCTTGAAGAGTTATCTCTGGATCCATTAAAGTTTCCAGTATTTTTTTAGCGTTTTGAAGTTTAACCTCAAAGTTTAGATCTTTTTTAGCCATTTAGTGCATCCTTTATGTGGTGTTCAAACTTATCAAACTCTACTAAAAAGGCATCATGTCCATAGTCACTTTCAATATCGATATATTTATGTGTATTACTGTTAATTGAGTTTAAAATATCATCTATTTTTTTCATCTCAGAGCTTTTAAACAACATATCATTGCTAAAACTTATAAGATAAAGCTCTGCTGTGATTTTTTTAAGGGCATCTTTCAATGAATCAAATCCACGAGCTAAATCATAAATATTTATAGCTTTAGTTATGTAGAGATAAGCTAATGGATCAAACCATTTTGAAAAGTTGTGACCATTGTACTCAAGGTATGATTCAACTTGAAACTTACCAAAAAGTTCATAAAGACCATCATCTTTTTTGTATTGGCGACCAAATTTTTTACTCATAGACTCCTGAGATAAAAAGCTTATGTGACCAGCCATACGACCAACTGCCATACCATTTAAACCAGTTTCTTTTAAAATTTCTGGATCATAATAACCTTGTTTAAAATCAGGGTCTTTAAGTATTGATTCTGAAGCTACTTTATTAAAAGCGATAGCCCATGGTTGTGTAGCATAGGTAGTAGCTAATGCTATGATTTTATTTGCAAAGTTTGGATAATGAATTGAAAAATGAAGTGCTTGCATACCACCCATAGAACCACCAATAATGGCTTCAACTCTATGAATATCTAGTCTATCAAAAAGTATCCTTTGTGCTTTTACCATATCTTTTATGCTAACAACTGGAAATTTGTATCGATAAGGGTCATTATGAGGGAGTTTTGGACTCATTGGACCAGTTGAGCCAAAGCAAGAACCAATTACATTTGGACAAATAACAAAATACTTATTTGTATCTACTGTCTTGTTTGGACCAATTAATCCATCCCACCAACCAGCTTTTTCATTATCTTTATAAGTACCTGCTGCATGATGTGAGCCAGTTAATGCATGACAAATTACAATAACATTGCTTTTATCATCATTTAGCTCACCATATGTCTCATATATTATGTCGTAGGGTTCCAAAATACGACCACTTTCTAAATAAAGGGGATTAGTAAAATGTTCAGTATGTGTTTTTAGATTTAAGGGCAACTTTTTATCTCTCCATAAAATAATAGTGCTATTTTAGCGAAAATAGCTTATTATTAAATTTATGCTTTTAAAGCTTGATCTATATCTGCTATTAAATCTTTTATAGATTCTAATCCACAAGAGATTCTAATAAGTCCAGCTGGAACGCCACATGCAACAAGTTCATCTGGTTTTAATTGTTGATGAGTTGTTGAAGCTGGGTGAGTTATGATTGATTTTGTATCACCTATATTTACAACAAGAGAGTAAAGCTTAGTTGCATCTACAATTTTTATAGCTTCTTCAAGAGAGCCTACCTCAAAACTAAGAAGTCCACTACTCGCACCATCATCAAAATATTTTTGTGCATTTGCATAGTTAGAATTACTTTTTAATCCAGGATAATTAACTTTAATTACTATAGGATGTGATTCTAAATACTCAGCTAATTTAAGTGCATTTGCAGAGTGCTCTTTCATACGAAGTGATAAAGTCTCTAATCCTTGAATAAATAACCATGAGTTAAATGGTGAAGGAACCGCTCCAATATCACGAAGAAGAGATAGTCTAGCTCTTAGTGCAAATGGAGGTAGTGGTACATCAACATAAACTAAACCATGGTAAGACGCATCAGGCTCATTAAATTGTGGATAACGAGGATTGTCTTTTAATTTTTCAACTAAACCTTTTCTTTCAACTAATATACCACCAATAGCAAGACCTTGACCAGTTGTATATTTTGAAGTACTGTGAACAGATATATCTGCACCAAACTCAAAAGGGCGACATAGAACAGGAGTAGCTACAGTGTTATCAACTACTGTTAAAATTCCGTGCTTATTTGCAATAGCTGTAATTGCTTCAATATCAGCAACATCGATACTTGGGTTTGTTAATGACTCAAAGAAGATAACTTTAGTTTTATCATCTATTAGTACTTCAATATCCTCTGGTTTATGAACATCAAAAAATCTTGATTCTATTCCAAATCTTTTAAATGTATGCCCATTTAAAGTCAAACTTCCACCATAAAGTTGATTTGCACAAATAATGTTATCCCCAGCTTCAGCAGAGTTAGCAATAGCATAAAAAATAGAACTCATACCACTTGCAGTAGCTAAAGCAGCTTCTCCACCCTCTACCTCTGCAAATCTTTTCTCAAATACATCAGTAGTTGGGTTATTAAGACGAGTATAGATATTTCCAAGCTCTTTTAGAGAAAATAAGTTTGCGGCGTGTTCAACATCATGAAATTCATAAGCTGTAGTCATATATATAGGAACTGCCATAGTTCCTTGAGAGTCTTTTTCGTAACCAGAATGTATTGCTTTTGTTTGTAAATTCATTGTTTTCCTTTAGTGAAGTTATATTATTTATCTAACGCTTATCATAAAGAGATTGATTTCTAGAATTAAGTAGCGTCGGTTTTTGAGATAAGTATTCATCTACTTTGATTGCACATTCTCGTCCCTCATGTATAGCCCATACAACTAGTGATTGACCTCTACGCATATCACCTGCACTAAAGACACCTTCTACAGAAGTTGCATAATCTTTTGTAGCAATATTGCTTCTCTCATCTGTATCAAGTGACAACTCTTCAATCATACCTGTTTGTTCAGGTCCTAAGAACCCCATAGCTAAAAAGACAAGGTCTGCTTTTAATATAAAATCACTCCCCTCTATCTCACTAAATCCTTTATTCCCCCACTCAATTTTTGCACAGTTTATTCCAGTAACATTTCCATTTTCATCTTTTATAAATGATTTTGAAAGGATATTGAAGTCCATATCACACCCTTCTGCCTGAGAGGTAGAGAGTTTAAAGACTCTTGGATATATTGGCCATGGCATAGAATCATTACGCTCCAATGGAGCTTTTGGCATCAACTCTATTTGTGTAATAGAAGCAGCATTTTGACGAACTGAATTTCCAACACAATCACTACCAGTATCTCCACCACCAATAACTACAATATGTTTGTCTGTTGCTAAAATCTCTTTTTCTTTGGGAATTACTTCACCCTCAATACGGCTATTGCATTGTGCTAAAAATTCCATTGCAAAATGTACACCAGTTGCATCACGGTTTTGTATAGGGAGATCCCTTGGTAGTGAAGCACCTCCACATAGAATAACTGCGTCATATTTGTCTTGAAGAGTTTTAAGAGGTATATCAACACCAATATGAGCGCTGGTAATAAATTCTATCCCCTCTTCTTTCATTAAATCAACGCGACGTTGTACTACTTTTTTCTTATCTAATTTAAAGTTAGGGATACCATAACGAACCAAGCCACCGATACGCTTATCTCTCTCATAAACACTAATAAGATGCCCCGCTTTATTAAGTTGATTTGCAGCGCTTAATCCCGCAGGACCAGAGCCGATAATTGCAACTTTTTTACCAGTGCGGCTTTTAGGTACTTGTGGTTTCATCCACCCTTTTTTATATGCTTTTTCTATGATAGAGTACTCAATATTTTTTATACTAACAGCATCATCATTCATCCCAAGTACACAAGCAGTCTCACATATTGCTGGACAGACTCTTCCTGTAAATTCTGGAAAGTTGTTTGTGCTCATCAAACTTCTAAAAGCTTTTTCCCATTTTCCTCTATAAATTTGATCGTTAAATTGAGGAATTAAATTTCCAAGTGGACATCCATAACTACTGTGACAAAATGGAACACCACAGTCCATACAACGAGCGCCTTGGAGTTCCATATCTTTTTCATTTATTGGAATAACAAATTCATTACAATGTTTGATACGCTCCTCTATTGGAGCTAGTGTGAAGTTTTTTCTTTTATAATCTTTAAATCCTGTTATTTTCCCCATAATCCAACCCCCTTATGCGCTTTGATGCACTGTAACATCTTGTTCATCTTTTCTTCTTTTTTGATGTTCAAGTACTCGTTTATAATCAATTGGCATAACTTTAATAAATTTATCTTTATTAGTATCCCAATTATTTAATATTTCAGACGCTTCTTTTGAAGAAGTGTATTTTATATAGTTTTTAATCATATCTTTTACTTCATTTTCATCTTCAACGGTTTCAATTTTGTCTAAATCAACCATGCCCCTGTTTATTCTTTGAGAGAGGTTATTATCTTTATCGTAGATATAAGCGATACCACCACTCATACCGGCAGCAAAATTCTTTCCAATTTCACCAAGGATAACAACTCTACCGCCAGTCATATATTCACAACCATGATCACCAATAGCTCCTACAACAACTTTAGCTCCAGAATTACGCACACAAAAACGCTCACCTGCAAGACCATAGATGTAAGATTCGCCACTTGTAGCACCATAAAAAGATACATTACCAAGGATTACATTTTCATTTGCTTCATAGATTGCATCTGAGGGTGGATACAAAATTAGTTTACCGCCACAAAGCCCTTTACCAAAGTAATCATTTGCATCACCCTCTACCTCAAAAGTAATTCCACTGTTAAGAAATGCTCCAAAACTCTGACCGCCACTTCCTGTAGCTTTAAAGTATATAGTGTCATCGCTTAGTCCATCTTCTCCATACTTGCGAGTCATCTCAGCTGAGAGCATTGTTCCAACTGTACGATTAATATTTCTAAGTTTTATTTTCTCTTTTATTGGAGTGGCATCTTTTAGTGCTGGTTGTGCCAGTTTAATTAGTTCATTATCAAGTGCTACATTTAAACCATGATCTTGCTTAGTAGTATTATATGCTGTATCATCACTTCTTAGGTGAACTCTGTGAAGTAATCTCTCAAGTTGCAGATGTTTCGCTTTCCAGTGACTAACACCCTCACGAGCTTTGAGTTTATCTGTACGACCAACCATCTCATTAATAGTTTTAAATCCAAGTTCAGCCATAATTTCACGCAAATCTTGAGCGATAAATTTGATATAGTTAACAACATGTTCAGGCTTACCAGTGTATTTCGCTCTGAGTTCTTTATCTTGAGTTGCAATTCCAACTGGACATGTATTTAAGTGACACTTACGCATCATTATACATCCCTCAACTACAAGTGCAGCTGTAGCGATTCCCCACTCTTCAGCACCAAGCAAAGTAGCGATAGCAATATCACGACCAGTACGAAGTTGCCCATCAGTTTGTACAACAATTCGTGAACGAAGACCATTTTTAACAAGTGTTTGATGAGTCTCAGCAAGACCTAGCTCCCAAGGCAAACCTGCATGTTTTATGGATGTTTGCGGAGATGCTCCTGTTCCACCATCAAAACCAGAGATAAGAACAACATCAGAGTGTGCTTTTGCAACACCTGCGGCAATTGTTCCAACACCTATTTCAGATACCAGTTTAGTATTGATACGAGCTTTAGTATTAGAATTTTTAAGGTCATGAATCAACTGCTTTAAATCTTCAATTGAGTATATATCATGATGAGGAGGTGGAGAGATTAGTCCAACACCTGGAGTTGAGTGTCTTGTTTTACCAATAATCTCATCAACTTTATGACCTGGAAGTTGACCGCCTTCTCCTGGTTTTGCACCTTGAGCAAGTTTAATTTGAATCTCTTGAGAATTTATCAAATAGTTGGCAGTAACACCAAAGCGTCCAGATGCAACTTGTTTGATTTTAGAGTTTTTATCTGTACCAAATCTCGAAGCATTTTCTCCTCCCTCACCAGTATTGCTTTTTGCACCAATAGAGTTCATTGCAATTGCAAGTGTTGTATGTGCCTCTTCAGAGATAGAACCATAACTCATTGCACCAGTTGCAAAACGAGTAATAATAGAATCTACAGACTCAACTTCATCAATATCAATAGGTTCAAGTTTTTTGAAATCAAGAAGTGAACGAAGCGTGATATATGCTTCTTGAGGTTCATCTATTAATTTGGCATATTGTTTATAAGTCTTATAATCATTGTTTTTTGTAGAGTTTTGCAGTAAAAATATTGTCTCAGGTGTAAAGAGATGGTTTTCACCACGCTGACGATACGCAAAATGTCCACCAGCTGGAAGATCATTTGATTCAATTATTTCACGAGGATATGCGATAGCATGACAAATAAGAGTCTCTTCTTCAATAGTTTCAATACCTATACCTTCTAAACGAGAAGCTGTCCCTTTGAAGTAGTTATCAACTAAATCTTGTGAAAGCCCAACTGCTTCAAATATTTGTGCTCCTGTGTATGACCTGATGGTAGAGATACCCATCTTAGACATAACCTTGAAAATTCCCTTTCCAATTGCTGTAATATAGTTTTCTACCGCTTTATCTTGAGTAATATCTTCATCAATTAATTTACGTTTACGCATATCTTCAATAGTTTCAAATGCCAAATAAGGGTTAATAGCATTAGCTCCATAACCAATAAGCGTAGCAAAATGATGAATCTCTCTTGCTTCCCCTGTTTCAATAACTAAACCACAATTTGTTCTGATACCCTCGTTAATCAAATGATGATGTACAGCACTTGTTGCTAAGAGAGTAGGAATTGCTGCTTGTTTTTTAGAGATGCCTCTTGTTGATAGAATAACTACTTGAAACCCATCTTTAACTGCATCGCTTGCTTGTATTACGACGGAGTCTAGTGCTTCTTTCATTGAACCTTTTTTAGTAGAATTAAAAAGAATAGAGATTTTTTTAGCACGGAAATTAAACTCATTTACACCGTTAAGTTTTTCAAACTGCTTATTAGTTAAAATAGGTGATTCTAGTTT
>WFPU01000064.1 GCA_015487435.1 Sulfurimonas sp. | reverse complement strand
TGTAAACATAGATCAAATATTTTACAAAAGGCTTGTTTATTCTTTTTATGATACCTTTAATGAAAATTTTGACTATAATTCTAAAATGCTTACTTCAACTAACAATAGTCAAAACCAATTAACTCCAATATCAACTACTGATCGTTGGCATAATTATCAACAAATTAATGGAGAGCAAACATATGATGACGTTCTTGCTCTTTTGAAGAATAACCAAAAACAGATATCAGAGCTTAGGGGTCATCCAGTAATAGCTTATCTGACGGCTATTAATACTGACTCAAGTTCTAGTCAAATAAATTTAAACGACAAAGATATTAAAGAATTTGCCAGTCTTGTTGCTGATATTGATGAGAATATTTGTGAAATTGATGTAATTTTACACTCTTATGGTGGCTATATTGAAAGTGCTCATGTAATTATTGAGCTGTTACGAGATCGTTTTAAAAAAGTTAATTTTTTAATACCATTTGCTGCACATTCCGCAGCATCTATGATGTGTATGGCAGCAGATGAGATAATCATGACACCTGAAAGTTCATTAAGTCCTTTTGATGTACAAGTCTTATCTCCTGATGACAATAAAATATATTTACCTGCTCAAATAATGAAAGAATGTGCAAAAGAGGCAAAAAGAGCGAATAGTCTTTTTTATATTCTTACGCCAAAAAGTCTCTATAAAAATTGGGATGGAAAAATGATTCGTAAAACCAAACTATTTTGTGATATATCAATAAAACAATCTAAATCATATCCTATGTATTGGTTGATGAAATATATGTTTAAATCCTCTGAATCAAAAAATCTATATTTTATCAACTTTCTATTCATGCCATTATGGAAAAGATTCACCTCAAATGGAAGAAAAGCAAATAATATAGTTAAGCTCTTTGTAAACACTGGAATAAAATTGTCTCATAATACACCAATCATGTATAACGATTTAAAAGATACAGGACTGAATATATCTAAAGCCGATAAGCAATTATTAAGTTTAATGAGAGAGACTTATCAGTTAGCTGATGTGCTATTTCAGTCAAGCACAATTAAAAAAATTTATACAAATTCTGATAAAAGTTTTTTTAGTTTTATAACTACTAAAAGTGAAAATAATTAACAATTCTTGTTTACGATAAGATATCTTCTAAGTAATGACTACGAAATCAACTTAGAAAATTGTACCTAAAATAGGCGAATTTTCATAGTCAATTTATTAACTACGAAAATATCGGCTTAACTATGAAAAAGTATTTTAAAACTTTTTATGAAGCCTCGTTAATAATAGTATTCTATTTTATACTGCGAACAAATTCTTTATCACTACTTGAATGGCTAAAAAAGATTTTTTTCAGATCTTATTTATTATCAATAAT
The DNA here is from genome assembly GCA_015487435.1 of Sulfurimonas sp. Lineage (GTDB taxonomy): Bacteria > Campylobacterota > Campylobacteria > Campylobacterales > Sulfurimonadaceae > Sulfurimonas. The sequence goes on along the minus strand of WFPU01000064.1, from coordinate 8,032 downwards.
TGCTTTTTCTATAGCAGCAATACATGCTGTTATATTAAGCTCATATTCTTTACTATTCGCACTTACCAATGTGAAAAATTTCCCATCACATTTATAATTGTTTCTTTTCCCTTGGTACACACCAGTTTGCCCTTTGGTTAAAAAATTTAAAAAAGTTATAAGTTCTGGCTTTACAAACACTTCTTCTGTAAACTTTTCTTGATTAAAATCAAACACTAATCTTATATTAATTTCATTGCTCATATTTTACTTCCTTAATTTAATATATAGATACTCACAAGAGAGCAGTCTTATTCCACATAGGATTTTACTTTCATTTTAATGCTTTCCTTTAATAATTTCATTTAATTGCATTTGATCCTTACGACTTTTAAAACTAAATAGATTGGCAGAAAAAATTTTATATTTTTTTGTCAATCTTCTTTGTACATCCTGTAATGTATCTTTTATGCTTTTAAGCCTTTTACTATTATCTTGTATTTTTGTTGTTGCTGTTCGGAGCAAGGCCACAATTGGTAAACTAATACTTGTATCTAATTTGCTTTCAATTTCTATAAAGTCTTTAATAAAATTTTGAACATAGCTTGAATCTAGTGACTTGGCCTTTGTTATAACAAATAAAGCTCCAAAATAAAATATTTCATTATCTTTTTCATCATTAGTGCCTGTTTTAATATTATCTATTGCCAGTGCTATAGCATTTCTAATCTCTTGCTCCAGAAATACACTAGAATAACTTTCATTAATAAGATGCATCAACGAAACATCAGAAATTATTTTTGGAAGTTCCATACAAAAAGTTTCTGTTTGATTTTTATATAGCAAATCTTTAAAATTAAAAATATTACTAATACCCTCTTTAATGGCATAACTTTTCACAGCAGTTTCACTGTTCCATGCGTATTGAATTAATGTACCAATACCAAATCTATGTACTGCTGATAAAAACTCGCTACTTTTAGGATCACTATCAAGGACTTTAGTAATATCCTCTTTATCTATGGATTTTTTAATTCCAAAATAAAAACTTGTCACATCTTCCCATAGTGTAGTATGATAACACTCATATACACTATCAAATTGAGCATTCTTATATAAAGTTAGCGCATTTGACTCATAATAACTTGATATGAAGTAGTCAAGGAATGATTTGTGTGAAAATTCTACAGAATCAAATTTAATTTGTAGTATAGACACTCTAGATAAATCATATTTAAATTCTTCAATACTATGTATAGAAGAATGTCGTGATGTATAATCAACTAAAAAATTATCAAATTTTTCTAAAGATATGGATGTGACATTCTCTTTGTAAAAGATTTCATATGCCAATTCCTGCAAAAACCCACTTTTGATTGTCGGTTCAAATAAAACGGTGATATTATCAGTATTTGAATACTTTCCAAGTGAAATTTCTATATATTGAGAATACAGCTCGGTAATTGAAGCAGGTACTTCTTCTTGCTCTTCAACTATTTCTATTAAAAGCGATAACGCCATTGGATACAGAGGTATTTGATCTTTTAACTGCTCAAAGCCTTTCAATAGGGCAGATAATAATTTTTGTTTTCCACTAGCCATTTTTTTTATAAAATTTATTGCTTGAGAAGTCTCAAACGGCACAAGCTCAAATTTTTCAAATGAATCAACTAACTGCCTTGTAACAGTACTTTTCCGTGAAGTTAATATTAAAGATATATACTGCTCTTTGCAAAGCTGAGACACAACAGAAATAATATTTATTTTGCTTTCTTCATCAACTTCATCAAGTCCATCTATAATTACAAGGTTAATATCAAAGTTGATTGAAGATTCTTCATAATAAGTATCTAAAATTTTATTCAAATTATTTAATTTACCATTTTTAAGTTCTGTTGCTTTAATTAAGACAGGAATACTGATATTGCTAGTTTGATTCTTCTTTATCTGAATATTTTTAGCACCTTCTTTGATAAGATATTGAGTCAATTTAGATGTAAAAATACTTTTACCTGAACCGGCATCTCCTTCTACTAATATATAATGTTGGGAGGACATGATTTTATTTGCCAAACTGCCAATTGTTTCTTTTTTACCAAAAATATTATTATTCATTGTTTCGGCTCTAACTTTTTTATCATTAGAAGAGTTCGATATAACAATCATTTCTTGCTTAGATTTATTAAATGACTTTAAATTGGGTTCAATAAAACAGTTTGGATTATAATGCCTTTTTTCTCGTAAAGCTTGCTCAATTTGTTCATATCTTTTATTTAAGACATGAGCGCCTGAAGCACCATAAAATATCTCAGGGTAATAGTTGTCAAAATAATCTAGCATATCATTAATATCAAGTTTTGTGTATCTATCCTTATATGCTGTAAGTTTAGCATCTAAATTAATTGCTGCATTATTTGAGATCTCGCCCATTACAATAATAAAAACTTTATCTATTGAAATTTCATTAAATGAATCTTTGGCTTTTATATCTATTTCAAAACATTGTTGTACTTGACCTATGATGTCCAATATAGGCTTATCTAAACTTTGGCCAGAAAGCTTATCCATTTTAACAACTACGGCAGTATTTATGTCTTTAATGGGATCAGGTTGACATATAATAATATCGCGACCAAACTCATTGGAACCATGTGTATTATGCACCTTGGTTTTGGGTCCATACATTTTCTCAAATAAGATGACTAATTCTTTATGCATATCTATTTCTCGCATATTTTTTAGAATATCTTTTTTTTGAGATACTGAAAGCAGATAGTCTGACACAACAAACTCCTTGTAATAATTTTAATTTAACTAAGTATATCATTTATAATCAGCCATCATACTAATTATCAAAAAAATCGCATAATAGACTGCCCATATTTTTTATAATTTCTATCAAGCATATAATTAAAGATATTCGTTATGAAATATATCTGAATGAAGAACTATTAGGAGAAGGTGCAAGCAGAGAGGATGTTGTTGAGGTCGCTGATAAGTATGTGGAAAAACATACACCACGAAGTCTTTTTGATTGATAGACTTGCCTTTTTTTGATAATATAACTATAATAATAATTATATTAAAGACTGAAAAGATTACATAACTATAATAATAGTTATAGTTAATACTGGAGAAAAGATGAGCTACCAAACAATGCCAGATGAGCAAATTATTCAACAAATCGCCAATTCTCTTGATAAAAAAAGAAGAAAAAAGGGGATTGCATCAGTTTCGCTCGCCAAAAAGGGCGGGCACGGCGTGCAGACATACAGCAACTTTGTAAACCAAGGCAAAGATATAAGACTCAGTACATTTATCCAGATTCTTCGCGGTCTTGGAGAGCTTGATAAATTAGAGGAGATGCTTGAAGATAAAGAAGCGTTTTCTCCAACAGGCAAAAAAGTGCCTATTCCTAAAAGGATCAGAACAAAAACAATAGTGCGCAATCAGGACCATGAGGGTATAACGCGATTAAAAAAAGCTCTCGATGGTTTTGAGATAAAAAAAACAGAAAAAGAGCAGCAGCGCAGCAGAACACTTAAGTCGATTCTTGAGAAACTAAACAAAGGGGGTAAAATAGATGAGTGAAAGTATTGTAACTGTAAGGCTGTGGGGTGAAACAATAGGATATCTTGCCTATGCTCCTGGGCAAACAGAATTCGCGACATTTGAGTATGAGGAGAAATTCTTGCAAAATGAGATTGCTCCATCGCCAATACACCTGCCTTTAAATCAATCACCCTATACCTTTGATCTCATCAGCCAAAGAACATTTCACGGGTTGCCAGGTTTTATTGCGGATGCACTTCCGGATAAATTCGGTAATCAGCTCATAGATCAATACTTCGCCCAAAAAGGTCTCGAAAGAGAGAAAATAACAGCACTCGATAGGCTTTTGTATATCGGGGACAGGGCCATGGGGGCGCTATCCTTTGAGCCTCATGATAAAGGTATTGACGCAAGAGCGGATATATCACTGGATATCAATATGCTGCAGGAGCTTTCAGATATGGTCCTCGATAAAAAAGAGAATTTTGCAAGAGACTTAAGTAATGCGCAGCAGGAACAGGCACTCAAACTATTTCGAGTCGGTTCAAGTGCCGGAGGGGCAAGGAGTAAGGCTCTTGTCGCACTAGATAAAAATAAGAAGCTGTATGACGGCACAGTCGATCACAGCTTTGAGTGCAGGTACTTTTTGCTCAAATTCGATACAGGTAGCAACAGTGAGCACGACACAAAAGACCCGAAGGGGATGACGAGAGTGGAATATATCTATTCACAGTTAGCAAAACAGTGTGGGATCAATATCCCATATACCCATTATATAGAGAGTGGTAACGATTTTCATTTTATTATTGAGCGGTTTGATAAGTTCTATATGGGCGATGGAACAGTGCAAAAAATGCATTATGTGTCGTGGTGCGGATTGGACCATGCGGATAGAGACACAACAGGAGCATACAGTTACGAACAGCTTGTGCTGGTTGCAAGAAAGATGGAGCTTGGCCAGGATGCGATAGAAGAGATATTTAAAAGGGCAGTTTTTAATATAGTGGGGCGCAATCAAGATGATCATACAAAAAACTTTGGATTTTTAATGGATCCTTTTGGTGGATGGTCATTGTCGCCGGCATTTGATATGACATACTCTTACGATTCGACAGGAAAGTGGACACAGAAGCATCAAATCACTCTAAACAAGAAACAGGATGGATTCATAAAAGAGGATATTGTCGCGTTTGGAAAGTATTGTAATATCAAAGAGAAACAATCTCTTGATATATTAAGAAATATTACGGATGCATTTTCAGTTTTTGGAGAGCTTGCAAAGAGCTTTGATGTTCCACAAGGTCTTGCAGAAACGATAGAGAAAAATCTTAGGCTTGATCTGTAAATTGCCATATTTTTAGAGTTGAGTTGAAAGACTTAACGTGAACTTCGGAAAAACCAGATATCTGGGAATAGAGAAAAATCAACAACATTTTTTATGGGGTGGAGCATCAATAATAAATCTTTTCACTAAAAAGCAGTATTCCAGGATGATACACTTTTTTTTCTTCAGAGTGTTTCTTATATTCATAGTGTGTCTTTAAGTCCATATTCTCCTTTAAAAGAAAAAGGTTTGTAGCTACAACAATGATAGCTAATAAAATGTTTAATATTTGTATTGGTCTGTCTATGTTCTCAACTTTAAAAAGCGATACGTCATATCTTCTTGTGAAGATCAAAATGAAATATATAAAGAGCAATGCAGTAAGTGGTGTTATATAGAGCCCGCTCACAAAAGAGTGTGTAAGAGCAGCTATTAATACAGTAAGTAAATATCTGTCTGTAACCTCATCTTGATGCAAGTATTGGACCAGTATCTTTCGCCCAACGAACAGGAGATAGACAATAAAAAGAAGCATACCTGCGGTGCCGGTTCCTAGAAATACATATAGTAATATATTGTGAGGATGTAAAAAGTGTGTAACGGCAAGATCCTGAGAAGAGAATCCTATCGCATTGAAGAAGCAGTTTGTGTCAAACAAGTATGGAAGCGTCGTCGTATAGATGTGTAGTCTTCCGTTTGATGATATATCTGTTATGTGTAGTGAGTTCGCTCCTGCTGCAGAAGAGCTTATTAATATATAGATTAGTATCGTGGCCAAAAAAATGGCGTGCGCCTTATAAATGTTTATTCTTAGTTGAGTGTTTTTAAAACTGCTTATGAGCAATAGTAGAAGTGCAAATTCAACTGCATATGCAGTACCTCTTGCACCGGTATAAATCACAGCCAACACATTAATGGCAATAGCAGCTGTGATTGCCATATTTGCAAATCGTCTTTTTTCAATATGCATATAGAGAATTAGAGTCGGGATCATAATCGTTTGAAGGTGATTCAGTACCCTTATGTTCTTAAAGTATTTCAATATGCTTGTGGTGATGGAATAGTCATTATGTGTGTTGAGGTTTATTGAATAATCAATAAGAACTGCAATAAAGATAATATATGTTAACGCAAGCGAGAGATTGAGAAAGTTTTTCAAGGAATATGCTGTGTCTCTTTGAGTGAAATAGTAGAACATATAAAGCAGAAATGTTGCGGATATGTATTGTTGCTGCAGCTTTTCAAATGCCGTGTCTATATGTATGGACAAGAATGATTCCAAAAATGCAAACATAAAGAGCAGAAATAGAAAACTCAACAGTATGTTGAACTGTTTGAACTGTGATGCTCTAAAAACAATAGCCATAGTCACACTAAAGATGAGATAGATCGTGATTGAAATTCTATCAAGGCTATAAGAATCATAGATGTAGTTTGATCCAACGATATGTAACGCAATGATGATAATGAATGCAAGATTGAGTTTATTTGGTTTTATTTTTTGCAAAGATTGTTTCATAGAATGTGTTTTCATAAATATAGTTTTGAATATATTGTATAAACTCCATAGGTAAAAATATTTTTGTCGAGAGTGTAATTATTTTGTTTTGTCTATTGATGTTTAGTATTTTTATGTCAATTTTTCCATTTGTCTTATTTCTTATTTTCTGCAATAAATCGTTCGTTATTTTATGGCAAAAGTTTTTATCAAATGGATCACATTTTACTGGGAGCGGTTCTTTTAATTTAAGTATTCCATCTTTATTTTTCTCTATCGTTTTAAGTATTTTATCTGATGTAAAGAGCCATACATTTTTATTTTTAGAAAGGAATTTTCTCTCCGCGTCTGTTTTAAACTTATACACGAAAATTATTTTATTATAGAAAATTGTTGCAGAGTTTTTGTGCTTTAAATATATATATTTTCTTGTGATTTGCCCTATATCTGTATCAAAAAAACGTTTATCTTTTAGGGTATTAAAGAAAGAATCTGATGACTCTTTTATGGATAACTTTTCTATATTTTTAAGGAACAGTTTCCATACTTTATGAAACATTTCTATTGAAAGATTGATCGTCTTTAATGATTTATCATCGACATTATAGAATAGTATTTGATTGTTTCCATAGGTAGTTGCAAAGTCATAATTCGTTTTTAATGATGGTTCATATGCTTCAATAATCGATCTATTGTAACACTCTTTTATTTGTATGATGTGTAGATTATACATAGCAGACATTAGATAGAATTCATTATCAAGAGAGTCTAGTTTGTTTCTAACTTCTTGAATCTTGCTCATATGCTTCCCCATCTACTTATTTTGTGAATAATTATAATAGTGTGTTTTATATTAACTTTATATAAAAATTGTAAAATATGCTTACAAAAGGAGAAAAAATGCTTATAAATCATAAGAAACGGGGTGTAAAAATTCCAATTAAGCAGAAAATATGTATCGCTATAAATACATTTCTTATGAGAATTTATGAGCGTTTTAGAGGCTGTTCTGGTGTAAAAGAACATACAGATAAACTGATGAAAGAGATAGAGGAGAATAAGAATAAAGTAGAGTTTGTTAATGAAAATATACCTATTGTAATCGATGAAACTAGAAAACTTCAGGATAGAAATAAGTATCTTGAGGGAAGAGTTGTTGCGATGTTTAGTGAGATGAGAATCATTAAGGTACATGCAACTAATAGAGACTATGTGAGTATATTAGAGTTACTCAGTAAGTATAATTTAGATAAAGAATTGGAGTATTAATATGGCAACTGTATTGGATAAAATTAAAGAGAAAAAGAGTGTTAAATTCACAAAAATTTCAATAAAAATCCCTACTGAATTTAAGGAAAAGATTGAGTACATTTGTAAAAATAATGATGTAGATATTAGTGAATATCTTGGTGCATTGCTTGAAACAAGTGAGATAAACAAAGTCTATAATGCTATGCAAAAAGAGCAAAAAAAGAGAGAGAATGAAGAGCAAAATAGCTCAAATAGTTTTGAAAAAAGTAGTATGTAGTGAGTAGTAACAATAAGAAAAGAAAGCTATATTTTGATAGTCATTTTGATATAGCTTCATTCTTTGGCCAAAAGGAAGATGTATCGGATTTTTTGGATTATCTGTTGACACAAAGCTTTGATATTTCAACAAAGATGAAAGAGGCGGGGAG
>WFPU01000063.1 GCA_015487435.1 Sulfurimonas sp. | reverse complement strand
CAACAATATCTTTTTAAATGAAAATAATGAAACACAAGCTACTATAAGAAAATATGTTAATTCGAGCTACAATGTAAGTCCATATAAAGCAAATTATTTCTTACCCTTATCTTATAGATCTGATAATAATTATATTAAAATTATCGATCATAATTATGACAACCCACCTTTACAAACTGAGGTAGAGTTTCAAGTAAGTATAAAATATGACATAGTCTCAAATTTGTTTAATCTAGATGAAATTTATACAGTTGCATATACACAAAAATCATTTTGGCAATTTTATGCCACCTCTGCATATTTTAGAGAAACAAATTATAACCCAGAATTTTTTATTACTATGCCTATTAAGTTTAATGAAAAAAAATATGGTATTCGTGCTATCAAAGCAGGTTTTGCTCACGAATCAAATGGATTGGGCGGTATATACGAGCGCTCATGGAACTATCTTTACAGCGATTTTTATTTTCAACTTGATTTTGTCTTTATTAATTTAAAACTATGGTATGCTCCAAAAAACTACTTGCGTCATAATGAAGATTTATTAGATTACTTAGGTTACGGTCATGTTATATTTGTATTACCATATGAAAAACATCTATTTAAAGCTAAATTCAGACCATCTTTTAAAGGTCATAGTGCATTTGAAATAAATTACACACATCCAGTACCTTTAAGAGACGACTTATTTTTTTATGTAAAAGCTTTTGATGGATATGGCGAAAGTCTAATAGACTATAGCCAAAGGTTTAGTAAAATAGGTATTGGTTTTAGTATTTCAAGATAGTTTATAACTTAACATAGTAAAATGAGTAAATTTTTAATGGATTAAAATATGGAAAATATATATGGTATCGAATATAGCAAACCAGAAGTTGTCTTAATTCAAGACACGGGTATAGGCGTAGCAGAATCAGCAGCTAGAACATGTTATGATAGTTTCTCTGCTAGTGAAAATGAAGTTATAAAAAATATTGAAACTCAGATGCCAGATGAAAATATGTGTAATGAGATAAATAACATAGAAAACTCAGAACTTTTAGATAATCTTGCATGGACATATTTCCATCACTCTATTTTAGAACACGCAAATCTATCCTTTTTAATCCGTGGAACTTCTCGCGCTGTATTACAAGAGCATGCCCGTCATCGTATTCAAGCTATAAGTGTTAGAAGTACGCGCTACACAATGAGTGGTGTTATTAATGCATATGTTGCCTCACTAGGCGATAAAGAGTTTTTTATACAAAAAGTTTTAGGCTTTGATATGTTTGTAACTTCAAATGAAGACTATAACCGTATAGAGATTGGGGCTATGTTTGATAAGTTGACTTATCAAAAAAAAACTCAAGAAAATTTTTATGAAATCAGTGTTGCAAAAAGTTCATTAAATTTGGTTGATGAATTTAAAAATGATTCTCAAGGGCTTTTTGATGCTCTTCAAAATGGCAAAAAAAAGAGAAATGTTGGAGATGCTTTTAAGCATATAATCTCTGATAATGTAAAAGTAGATATGGTTGTAACTTTTAATCTTAGAAGTTTAAAAAACTACTTTACACTTCGTGATAGTGGTGCGGCATTTTTTCAAATAAGATGGTTGGCACAAGAGATGATAAAAGTTACTCCAAAAAAGTATCTTGATTTAATAATAAAAAAGTAAGTAATGATGTATAAATATATTTTGATAATTGGTTTATTGTTTAGTGGGTGTTCACATTTTGAATTTAATGCAGTAATTTGTGAAAAAATTGCATCCCAACATGGGGATATGCCTAAAGAGTGTAAAAGTTATAGTGAAAAAGAAGCTCAAGAAGCATTTGATAATAAAGAAAAAACTTCCGATACTCAAAAAGAAGATCTTAAATTTGACAAAAAATGAAACAATAGTTTAATATGAACTCTTTAAAACTCATAAGTATAAATATAGCTATACCATTTTTTATATTTATGGTTTTTGCATTATCTGCATTTTATAGTGATAAGCTGCCATCTTTCTTATTTTTCATATCTCCATATCTTTTTTATATGTTATCCATTATAATTTTATGGATATCTTGGCATTTTAATAGAAATAAATTTATTTTTATCGTTGCCCCTCTTGTCTTAATCTATATAGGATTTGAGATACTTAGTCCAAGTATGGCAACTAAGCTTTTTCATTATTCTTGTATTATATACCCTATCCATCTTCTAATATTTTTAGTATTAAAAGAGAGAGGATTATTTTCTATTTGGGGTGTTTTCAAAGTTATTTTTGTTGCTTTTGAAATAGGCTTAGTACTCTTATTACTTTATTATCCAAATGAAGTAGTACAAAATTTATTAAATCTAAAAATTTTTAATGCATCTTTTTATCCGCTCAAAGATATATCTATAGCTGTTTTTTTATTTGTTCTATTTATAATGTCAGCCTTAGTTCTTTTTAATAGATATTTAATCTATAATGGAACTTTTTTAATAATCTTAATTGCATATATTAGTGGATTTTATTTTTTAAAAACACCGTATTTTATGGATATGGCATTTTTAGCAATAGATATGATTGTGTTAACACTTTTAATAAGAGAGACCTACAGACTCGCCTTTTATGATGAATTAACATCAATGCCTGGAAGACGAGCGCTTATTGAAGATATGGCAAAACTAGGGAGAAAATACTCTCTTGCTATGGTTGATATAGATCATTTTAAAAAATTCAACGATACTTACGGACACGATACTGGTGATGAGGTTTTAAAGATGGTAGCTTCAAAACTTTTAAATGTTAGCGGTGGAGGAAAAGCTTATAGATATGGTGGGGAAGAGTTTACCATTTTATTTCCAGCTAAAGAGATAAATGAATGTTTTGGACATGTGGACATTTTGAGACAAAACATTGAAACAAGTGGTTTTGTTGTTAGGAATAAAAAAAAATCTAAAATAATATATATAAATATATCTGCCGGACTTGTTCAAAACAGCTCAAAAGACAAAGACCCTTTTGCCGTTATGAAAAGAGCTGATAATGCCCTTTACAAGGCTAAAGAACTTGGAAGAAATAAAGTAATAAAAGCTTAATTAGCTATAATTTGATTAATAATAAGATATGGGGCAATAATATGAGTAATCTATGTGAACTGTGTGAAAATGACGAGAATACAAGTGACTTTTTAATAAGTGGTGCTAATCAAGAGGGATATGTAGTTTTGTGTTGTAATTGTAAAACTCAAATTGAGAGTGAAGAATTAGATGAGAAACATTTTAACTGCTTAAATGATTCGATGTGGAGTGAAAATCCAGCTGTAAAAGTTTTAACATACAGGCTCTTAAACTCATTAGGGCGTCAAGATTTACTCGATATAATGTACTTAGAAGATAACGAAAAAGAGTGGGCAAAAGCAGCAATTAGCAATGATGAAAAACTAGTTTATAAAGATTCTAATGGTGTAACACTTGCTGCTGGAGATACTGTAGTGATTACAAAAGATTTAGATGTTAAAGGGACTGGTTTTACTGCTAAACGTGGTACTGCTGTTAGGAACATTGGTTTAGTTCATGGAGATAGTGAACATATCGAAGGTCGTGTTAATGGTGTAAAAATTCACATCCTTACAAAATATCTTAAAAAGTCGTAGTTGTTATGCAAGCAAGTGATAGATTCCATAAAATAGATAAAGATTTTCGTAACCCATATGCTCGTGATAGAGATAGAGTTATCCACTCTGGAAGCTTTAGAAAACTAGAGTATAAAACACAAGTTTTTTTAAATCATGATGGTGATTTTTTTCGTACACGCTTAACTCATTCTATTGAGGTTTCACAAATTGCTCGCTCTATTACTTCACACCTAGGTCTGAATGAATCTTTAGCTGAAGCGATAGCGCTCTCTCATGATTTAGGACATACTCCTTTTGGTCATATTGGTGGAGACTCGCTAGATCTATGTTTAAAAAATGATGGATTTACCAATGGCTTTGAGCATAACTTTCAAAGCTTTAGAGTAGTTTCATCTTTAGAGAAAAGATATAATAATTTTCATGGTTTGAATCTAACATTTGCAACGTTAGAAGGAATTTTAAAACACTCATACCCATACAAAAAAAGCTTTTTACCAGATATTATCCATGAACAATTTAATCTTGATACTCATCCATCTATAGAAGCGATGGTGGTTGATCGTGCTGATGAGATAGCATATATGAGTCACGACATTGATGATGGTGTAAACTCTGGTTTGATTAGTTTTGATGATTTAAAAGAGAGTGAATTAGCAAGAGAGATATTACAAAAAGTTGAAGATGAGGGAATATTTTGTGAAGAGGAGGAGATGTTTCGTTATCGTTTTAGCTCACATCTTATAAATCATCTTGTTTATTCACTTTTAGACTTCTCAAAAGATAAAATAGATAACTCACAAATATTTAGTGCTACCTTTGATGCCAAAACAGAGATTCCTGTAGGTTTTGCATCAGAGCTTGAGACAAAGATTAAAAAACTTAAAAAACTTCTTTTTGAGAAAATGTACCAACATAAAAAAATAGTTAGAAAGATGTACTCTGGAAAACAAGCTGTTGTTGGTATATATAATGGTTTGACGGAAGAGGAAAAAATGCTTCCTAAATTTTATTATGCACAATTAAGTAGAAGAAACAAACATCGTGTCATTGCTGATTATATAGCAAGTATGAGCGATAGATATGCATTAAAGTTTTATAATGAAATGTATGGGAAAATTTAGAGTTTTTTATAGAGCTAAAGTGTTTTAGTAAAAATATAAAAGATATAACCTCGTAAAGAGGCTAAGTCTTATAGGCGTGATTCGTAACGTCTCATCATATAAAGACGTTTAAGCATTTTCTTACGAGAAGCTATTTTGAATTTCTTACGTTTTTCAGTTTCCGTTTCGTGGAAACGGCGAGCACGAGCTTCTGTAACGATTAAGTTACGGTCAACTTGCTTCTTGAAACGTCTGTAAGCTGCATCAAAATTATCATCTGAGCGTAGTACGATACCAGGCATAT